>JBLIZX010000025.1:0-4533 GCA_048860285.1 Macromonas sp.
GCTATCGGTGTACGCCATCCGCAAGCAACGCCGCACCGCTGGTGGTGGTGCCCCAGATGTGGGGCATGGTGCCGACAAGCCCACTCACGCCGCATGGCAAGCACGGCAGGCCAATCCACACGCTGATACCTTCGCTGGCCACGACGATATGGAGTTTTGAGACATCACCCACAACAGTCGAGCACATCCTTGTGTTGATGGAATGGGGCCGGGAAGGTGGCTTTCTGGGCCAACTGTGATGCACATTTCGACTGGATGGCATCTGGTACGAAAACCGGTACCGCTGGCTACATGGTGGCTACATGAAAAACCAAAAGAAAAAACCACTTAGACCAGTCGGCGCTAAGTGGTTGTTTTCTTTGGTGGGACGTGGGCGACTCGAACGCCCGACCTACGGATTAAAAGTCCGCTGCTCTACCAACTGAGCTAACGTCCCGATTTTTGTTTTGCAAACTGTTTGTTGTTTGCTGAAGCCATTATTCTAGCGGCATTTTTTGGGATTTTGATGGGTTTCCCAATTTTTTTGTAATTTTCTTGCCTGTGGCTAGCATGTCGATGAGCACACCCGCCGCACACAGACCAAAAGTGGCGGTCACAGTCACACTGGAACCATAGCCGTGGCAATTGAGGCTGCCGTCGCTGGCACCGTTGGGCACCGCACAATCAGCACTGGGCGCTTGTACCGGTTCGCGGCTAAAAACGCACAGCACGTGCAGGTTGCCCGTGCGCGAGGCTTGGTGGTGTTTGCGCAAACGGTAACGCAATTGCGCCAGCAAGGGATCGTGGGTGGTGGTGGCCAAATCCGCCACTTCCACCGCGTGGCCAGCACGCTTGCCACCCGCAGCACCCACAGTCACAAAATAGGCACCATGCTGCAAAGCCCAAACGGCCAACGCGGTCTTGGCCGACATCTGGTCACAAGCATCGATCAAAGCAAATGGGCCGGGAGCGTGGTCGTGGCAGCGTTGCACCAACTCCAACCAATTGTCGGGGGTGACGAAGTCGTCTATTACCTGCACATGGGCAGCAGGGTTGATGTCGGCGATGCGCTGGCGCATGGCTTCCACCTTGGCTTGGCCCAAAGTCGGCGTAAGGGCGTGGATCTGGCGATTGACGTTCGATTCAGCGATGTGGTCCAAATCGATCAGGGTCAGGTGCCCTACCCCACTGCGGGCCAAGGCTTCTGCCGTCCAAGAGCCGACCCCCCCAATACCCACAACGACCACATGTGCGTCAAACACACGCTGGGCAGCAACGTGCCCATACAAACGGCGCAAGCCGCCGAAGCGGCGCTCAAAATCGGCTTCCGCCCATGCCGTGGCAGAACCATCAGAAGTCGCAAAATCGTTCATGCCGACAGGAAGAAGTTATTTCAAGCGATCCAAACGCTCGCGGGCGGCAGTGGCGGCATCGCTGCGCGGGTGGGCTTTGACCAGTTCTTCCAATGTGCGCTTAGCAGCTTTGTTGTCTTTGAGTTCTTGCTGGCAATTGGCAATCGCCAGCAGAGCATCGGGCACACGCGCGTGGGCAGGAGCACGCTCCATGAAGGCGCGGTAGCTGGCGATGGCCGGGTTGTAGCTGCGGTGGGCGTACAGCGCACTGCCTTGCCAATACAAAGCCGAAGGCACGTAACCGCTGCCAGGGTAGCGTTGCAGCAAATCAGCGTAAAGTTGTGCCGCCCGTTCGAACTGCGAGCTGCGCAAAGCGGTCATGGCCGCATCGAAAGCGGCTTTTTCTTCTTTGTTGGCAGAGAAAGTTTGGCCGTCTAAGGTGATCTTGCTGGGCTCAAGCGTGCGCACGCGCTGGTCAATATCTGCCAGCACTTCTTTTTGTTGTTGTTGCAGCTGCACCACGTCGTTGGTAAGCTGCTCATTGGCTCCGCGCAAGCGCGCCACTTCTTGGCGCAATTCTTCGAGTTGGTTGATCAAGTCCAACAGGCCACGGCGGGTGGGGCCAAGCGCGTCGTCGAATTTCTGGCCCAGGGTCTGGTTGGTGGTGTCGATGGCCTGACGGTTGGCCTCCACTTTGCTGCGCAGTTCGAGAATGGCGCGTCGGGCTTCGTCGTCTTCAAACAGGCCTGCGTGTGCGGTACTGGCACCGAAAAAGGCGCTGCACAGCACAACGCCACACATCTTCCATTGCCAGCTCCGCAGCAGTGCAATACGGTGGCGCGTCGTCATGGTCGGCCCTTGGTTCAACGGTAGGTCAGCTCAACCCTGCGGTTGAGGCTGTAAGCGTTTTCGTCGCTGCCAGCGTTGGCGGGTTTTTCTTCACCAAAGCTGACGGATTCCATCTGGTCGTCGGTCACGCCCAACAAGGCCAAAGAGCGGCGCACCGCATCGGCACGCTTTTGCCCGAGGGCCAAGTTGTATTCACGGCCACCGCGTTCGTCGGTGTGGCCTTCCAATGCCACACGGCGTTGGCGATCATTGTTAAGAATACGGGCGTGGCCTTCGAGCAATGGGGCAAATTCCGCACGCACAGAAAAATCGTCGTAATCGAAGTACAGCACCCGGCCCAAGTTGGCCGGAGCTTGCCCCATAGCGCCAGCGCCATCGGCCTGTACCCCTGCAACATTGGCCCCACCCCCCATGCCACCCAGTGCGCCACCGGCCACGCCGCCAGCACCTGCTGCACCAGCGGCAGCGTTTTGGGCCGCTGCCAATTCAGCGGCGGTGGCTGCGGCATTGGCAGAAGGGTCGTCGTTGAGCTTGACGCTGGAGCCACAACCCGCCAGCACAGCAGCGGTCAACAGGCCCAACAACGGAGCTTTCCAGCGCGTGGAAGCGGCCTGCAAAGCACTTGAACGGAAAGGAGCAGCAAAGGACATGATGAAAAAACCAAAAAGCAGAATGTGAATGGTACTCTAACGCTCAACGTGGCAACGGGCCCCACGCGGGTTCCCGGATATCACCGGGGGCGCTGGCCAACCGGGTCTTGACACGGCCATCCAAACTGGTGGTCATGAGGGCTTCACGGCCTTGGTATTTGGTGGCGTAGATGATAGATTGGCCGTTGGGCGAGAAACTGGGGCTTTCATCGGCACCGGTATCGGTCAAGGGGGTGCTGATGCCAGAGGCCACATCGAGAGCGTGCAGTTTGAACGCGCCACCACTGCGGGTGATGTAAGCCAGCGTTTTGCCATCGGGGCTGATGGCGGGCGAAATGTTGTAGTTGCCGTTGAAAGTCACACGTTGCGGGTTGCGTCCCTGCAAATCCATGCGGTAAATTTGCGGCGATCCCCCACGGTCGCTGACGAAGAAGATGGTTCGGCCATCGGGGGCAAACACAGGTTCGGTGTCAATGCTGGTGGATTGCACCAAACGGCGTGGTTCTCCGCCTTGCACATCCAACATGTAGATTTGTGAGCCACCGGCCAAGGTCAACGTGGCCAGCAACTGGCGGCCATCGGGTGACCACGACGGCGCACTGTTGGAACCTTTGAAATTGGCCAGCAAGCGGCGTTTGCCCGTGGCAATGTCGTGGGTATAGATGACGGGCTTGCGCGCTTCGAAAGACACATAGGCCAGTTCTCGCCCCGAAGGCGACCAGACCGGTGAGATGATGGGCTCGGGGCTGGCCAAGGCGCTTTGGGCGTTTTCGCCATCGGCATCGGCCACCCAAAGGTTGTAGCGGCTGCCTTCTTTGGAAACGTAAGCGATGCGGGTAGAAAACGACCCTGGCGTGCCGATCAGTTTTTCGTACACGTAGTCGGCAATGCGGTGCGCGGCCAAACGCAAATCCCCAGCGGGTACCGGAAAGCTCAACCCACCCAAATCTTGTGCTCGCACCACGTCCCACAGCCGGAAACGCACGTCGTAGCGGCCATCGGCCAAGCGGTTGACGCTGCCGGTCACGAGGGCATCGGCGGTTTTGTCGCGCCATGGGGCCAAGTCGGGGCGGGTGTTTTCGTCCAACGCCTGCGGCAATGGATCGATGGAACGGAACAAACCGCTGCGCTCCAAGTCGGCACGCACCACCGAGGGTACGTTGGGCTGTACGCCCTCACCACCACGAAACAGCGCCACCGCCACCGGAATTTGGGTCAGACCCACACCCGCCACTTCTACCCGGAACTGCGCCCAAGCACGCCCCACCGGAGTGGCCAATGCGGCTGCGGCAGACGCACCCAGCAGCCAACGGCGACGCGGCAACACAGAAGAAGCAACGGAAGGAAAATGAAAAAGGCTCATAGGGTCTAAAAAGGGCTGACGTAACAGCAAACACGTCTGAGGTGCCGATAATACCGGAGCGGACAGTGGCCCCACGTCACAGCAAGACGATATCGTATTGCTCTTGGGTCATGCTGTTTTCGCTCTGCAATGAGATGGGTTTTTGGATGAAATCGCTCAGACCAGCCAAGTGTGGACTTTCTTCGTCCAAGAAAAGTTCCACCACGCGCGGCGAGGCCACGATGCGGAATTCGCGTGGATTGAAGGCGCGGGCCTCGCGCAAAATTTCACGCAGGATGTCGTAACACACGGTACGCGCGGTTTTGACATGCCCCCGACCACCACAGGCTGGGCACGGCTC
>JBLIZX010000026.1:0-11304 GCA_048860285.1 Macromonas sp.
GCACATCCGCAGCCCCAAGCAGCAAGACATCTGCTATGCCACCCAGAACCGCCAAGATGCCGTCAAGGTGTTGGCCGCTCAGGTGGATGCCGTGGTGGTGGTGGGCAGCCCCACCAGCTCCAACACCAACCGCCTGCGCGAACTGGCCACCCGCTTGGGTGTGCCCGCCTACATGGTGGACGACGCTTCGGAATTGCAAGACGCTTGGTTTGAAGGCCGTCCGCGTGTGGGCGTGACCGCTGGCGCATCGGCCCCCGAGGCGCTGGTGCAAGGCGTGGTACAACGCCTCAAGGCGCTGGGTGCGGTGTCGGTGCGCACGCTTGATGGCGTGAAGGAAACCACCCAGTTTCCGTTGCCCAAGGGTCTCAAGCTCGACGCTGCTGCCGCTTGAGCCCGCGCTCCCTCTTTTTGATTGGACATTGATTCCCATGCTCGACATTACCCTGC
Organism: Macromonas sp.; assembly: GCA_048860285.1. Taxonomy (GTDB): domain Bacteria; phylum Pseudomonadota; class Gammaproteobacteria; order Burkholderiales; family Burkholderiaceae_C; genus Macromonas_A. Next base: position 448 of record JBLIZX010000026.1, read on the forward strand.
TGCGCAAAGACCTCGACGCTGTGGTCGCCCGCCTCAACACCCGCAAAAATCCGCAAGCCTTTTTGAACGTGGAAGCGTTCCAGGCGCTGGAAGCCGAGCGCAAGGCCATTCAGGTGCGCACCGAAGAATTGCAGGCACAGCGCAACAGCCTGTCCAAACAAATTGGCATGCTCAAAAGCAAGGGCCAGAACGCCGAAGCCGCTGCCGTGATGGCCGATGTGGCGCTGGCCAAGGCCGAACTGGAAACTTCGGCCACCCGCTTGGAGCAGATCCAGACCGAACTGCAAGCTTTGCTGCTGGCGGTGCCCAATCTGCCGCACGACAGCGTACCGGTGGGGGCGGACGAAACCGGCAACATCGAAGTGCGTCGCTGGAGCCCACAAGCCGGTTGGGGTGGCAGCCCGGTGCCGTTCGGTTTTGAGCCCAAAGACCACGTGGCCTTGGCCGAACCGCTGGGGCTGGATTTCGAGACCGCTACCAAACTCAGCGGCGCGCGCTTTGTGGTGATGAAAGGCCGCATTGCGCGCCTGCACCGTGCGCTGGCCCAGTTCATGCTTGATACCCAAACCCAAGAGCACGGCTACACCGAATGCTACGTGCCCTACGTGGTCAACGCCGACAGCCTGCGCGGCACCGGCCAGTTGCCCAAGTTTGAGGCCGATCTGTTTGCCGCCAACAAAGGTGGGCAGGACGCTGAGCCTGTGCCCGACACCCAGGCGCTGTACCTCATCCCGACCAGCGAGGTGCCGCTGACCAATTTTGTACGCGACGAGATCGTGGCCGAGGCCGCATTGCCGATCAAACTCACCGCGCACACACCGTGTTTCCGCTCCGAGGCCGGTTCTGCTGGGCGCGACACACGCGGCCTCATTCGCCAGCACCAGTTCGACAAGGTGGAAATGGTGCAGATTGTTCACCCCGACACCAGTTACGCCGCGCTGGAGGAGATGACGGGGCACGCTGAGGCCATCCTGCAAAAGCTGGGCCTGCCGTACCGCGTGGTGGCGCTGTGTACGGGCGACATGGGCTTTGGTGCCAGCAAGACCTACGACTTGGAAGTGTGGTTGCCCGCGCAAAACACCTTCCGCGAAATCAGCTCGGTGAGCAACTGCGAGGCCTTCCAGGCGCGCCGGTTGCAAGCCCGTTTTAAAAACGCACAGGGCAAAAACGAACTGGTACACACCCTCAACGGCTCGGGCTTGGCGGTGGGCCGCACGCTGGTAGCGGTGCTGGAGAACTGCCAAAACGCCGATGGCACCATTACGGTGCCTGAAGTGTTGCGTTCCTACCTGGGTGGGGCCGAACGGTTGTAAACTAGCCTATTTGCCACACCACAAGGGCCACCGTCAACGGCCCACGGAGACCCGATGACCGACTGGATGCGCTGGCTGGCGTGGGAGCCAACCCCGGAACCCGCCCAATGGGGCACGGTGCTGGCCGTGCTGTGGTGCTTGGCGCTGGTGGCACTGCTGCTGGCGGGGTTGGGCTGGCGCTGGTACCGCCGCTGGCAGGCTGCTACGCAACGCTTGGCCCAAACCGAGCAGCAGATGCAAGCGTTGGAACACAGGCAACAAGACTACGTGGCACTGACGCGCCACCTGCCCGGTGTGTTGTTGCGGGTGCAGGCCAGCGCCCCGTGGCGCGTGTTGCAAGTCAACCACCAGTTGCAGGCCCTGACCGGCTACACGCAAGCCAAGTTGCTGAACCAACCTTGGCTTGACAGTGATGCGCTCACCCCCGCAGTGGCATCCGACAAGTTGCGCGTGCAGCAGATGCTGGAAGCCTTGTCGTGCGAGCAGCCCACCGGGGCGGAGTTGGAAGTGCGTGTCCGCCACCACGACGGCAGCACCCGCTGGTTGTTGCTGCACGCCTACCTGCAATGCGCCGCCAACGGCACGCCTGAGTACATCAACGCGCTGTTGTTGGACATCACCAGCCGCAAATTGGCCGAGGCCGAGTTGCACCAAGCGCAAGCCATCATTCAGGGCAGCGACGATGCGATTGTGAGCAAAACCGTTGATGGCATCATCACCAGTTGGAACCAAGGTGCCGAGCGGATTTTTGGTTACACCGCGCAAGAAGCGGTGGGCCAGTCCATGCTGATGCTGTTCCCCGAAGACCGGTTGGCCGAAGAACGGGCTATTTTGGAGCGCATCTGTCAGCGGCAAAAAGTGCCCACGTTTGAGACCGTGCGTCGCTGCAAGGACGGGCGGCTGATTGACATTTCGGTCACGCTGTCGCCGATTTTGGACACCCAGGGTGAGGTGGTGGGTGCGTCCAAAATTGCGCGTGATATCAGCGAACGCAAACGCAACCATGAGTTGCAAGTGGCCAAAGACCGCGCTGAACAAGCGGCGGCAGCGCGCTCGGCGTTTTTGGCCAACATGAGCCACGAGTTGCGCACGCCCATGAATTCCGTATTGGGTTTTACGCACCTGCTGCTCGACACACCACTGAGCGATGAGCAGCGCAAGTACCTCAACACGGTACACAACTCGGCCTCCTCGCTGCTGCGCTTGCTCAACGACATTTTGGATTCGGCCAAACTGGACAAAGGTGCGCTGGAGCTGGAAGTGGCCGACTTTGACCTGCTGAGTTTGCTGCGCGAGCTGGAAGACTCCTACGCTCTGACCGCGCGCCAGAAGGGCGTGGCCTTCAAGGTACAGTGTGCGCCCGAGGTCAAGGCGCACTACCGGGGTGACAGCCTGCGTGTGCGCCAAGTGCTGACCAACCTGCTGGGCAACGCGGTCAAATTTACCGAACATGGCGAGGTGGAATTGAGCGTGGCCGAAGAAGTGCAGGGCGTGCAACAGCGCCTGCACTTTACCGTCAAAGACACGGGCATCGGCATGACCCCCGAGCAGCTGCACCGCATTTTTGACCCCTTTACGCAGGCCGACGCGTCGATGAGCCGCCGTTTTGGTGGCACCGGGCTGGGCACCACCATCAGCAAACAGTTGGTGGATTTGATGGGGGGCCGGATTTGGATTGAAAGCGAGTTGGGGCGCGGTAGCGCGTTCCATGTCGTGTTGCCTTTGGCCGATGCCGTACACCCCAGTGCAGCCTTGCCCGAGCGCGCCGAAGACATCGTGTTGCCCGCCTTGCGGTTGTTGTTGGTGGACGATGTGGCACTGAACTTGCAGTTGCTGGCGCTGCTGATGAAAAAAGAGGGCCACACCGTGACCACCGTCAACAATGGCGAAGCCGCCGTCCACCAAGCCACACACCAACCGTTCGATTTGGTGTTGATGGACGTGCAAATGCCGGGCATGAGTGGCCTAGAGGCCACACAACACATCCGCCATTTTGAAGTCACGCACGCCCGCACCAGCGTGCCCATCATCGCGTTGACCGCCAGTGTGCTGCTGTCGGATCGGCAGGCGGCACACCAAGCGGGCATGGATGGTTTTGCTACCAAGCCCATTGAGCTTAAACAACTCAAGGCCGAGATGGCGCGGGTGCTGGGCATACAACCTGGTGGCACGGCCCCAGTGGCGGTTTCTGCCACACCGGTTTGGCTGGACGAGGTGGCCGGTGTGGAGCTGTGGTCGGGTTGCGCCAGTGCTTGGCGCGAGGCTTTGGGCCACCTGTACCGTCATCTGCCTGAGCAGTTGGAGCGCATTGTGCAAGGTGTGCGCGAGCACAACCCGCAAGTTGAAGTTTGGATCCACCAGCTGCGCGGCTCGGCTTCGGCGCTGGCTTTGATGGCACTGGTGCAAGTGCTGGAGCGGTTGGAGAAAGCTTGGCAGCACCCCAGTCAACTGCACAATTTGGTCGCCCTCACGGCCCAGTTTGAAATTGTGGTGGCCCGCACGTTGGCGGCCATGCAAGCGCACGTCAACACCCCGGCGCTGCCTTCGCCGGCCCATGTGGCCGAAGAAGTCCCTTGCGACGTGCCTTTGGTGCAAACGTTGGCCGCCAGCATGCGCCAGCAGTGGCAAGCGGGCGAATGCGATCCTGCCACTGTGCAGGCATTGCATCAGGCATTGGGCAGCGTGGCGACCCCACTGTTGTGGGAGCCGTTTTACCAGGCGGTGCAAGCGTTTGAATTTGAGCAAGCCCAAACCGCACTCGATGCGTTGCTGGCGCGTTGCCCCGTGGCCAACACACCACTTTCTTCCCCTATTTTCTGATGCCTCCCTCCATGAGCGACGACACCCCCGCCGATAACCGTCCCCGTTTGCTGCTGGTGGACGACGAACCCATTAACCTGATGCTGTTGCGGCACCTGTTGCAGCAAGACTACCGGCTCGCGTTTGCCAAGGACGGTACACGCGCACTGGAGTTGGCGCGCCAGCAACCCCCCGACCTGATTTTGCTGGATGTGATCATGCCCGGCATGAGTGGCTACGACACCTGCCGCGCGCTCAAGGCACAGCCCGAGACCGCCCGCGTGCCGGTGATCTTCATCACCTCCGCCGACGACCCCAGCGATGAGGCCACTGGCTTTGCCGCAGGTGCGGTGGACTTTGTCAACCGCCCATTTGCGGCCTCTGTGGTGCGTTCGCGTATCGTGACGCACTTGGCCTTGGTGCGTGCCGACAAATTGCGGTTGGTTCACCAGCAGGTGGTGCGTTGCTTGGGCATTGCCGCCGAATACAAAGACAACGAAAGCGGGTTGCACATCATCCGCGTGACCCAGTACGCACGCATTTTGGCCGAAGCGGTGGGGTGGTCGCCCGACCAAGTGGAAGACTTGATGAGCGCAGTGCCCCTGCACGATGTGGGAAAAATTGGCATCCCTGATGTGATTTTGCAAAAACCGGGTCGCTTGAGCGCCGACGAAATGGCGGTGATGCAGCAGCACGCCGAAATTGGCGCACGCATCATCGGCCAGCACCCCGATGGCATGTTGGCGATGGCGGCGCGCATCGCGTTGTCGCACCACGAAAAATGGGACGGCACCGGCTACCCTTTGCGCCTCAAGGCCGAGGCCATTCCGATCGAGGCCCGCATTGTGGCGGTGTGCGACGTGTTTGATGCCCTCACGAGCGACCGACCTTACAAGCGTGCTTGGACGATTGACGATGCGTTGGCCTTTTTGCAGCGCGAAGCCGGTTCACACTTTGACCCCACTTTGACCGCAGCGTTTATCCGAAGCGCCGACCACATCCGCAAGGTGTACGAGCGTTGGTGCGAAGACGTGTCGGAAGTCCACGCCACCATGCCTGCGTTCGATATTTAACGTGCGCCGCCGTAGTGCGCCAGCACCGGGGCCAGCACATTGGCGGTGGCACCTGTCAGCACCGGTAGCGTATGGGCATGGTCGATCAAGCTCAGCAGCGTGGGCAGTTGTGGCACAACGGTGCCCAAAAACACGGGCTGCCCGTCTACCGCCAGCAGCAGGGTCGGAAAATTGTCCACGTCCAGTGCGTCCAGCCATTCGGCCTCGTCTTCCACGTCCAGCCAGTCCAGTACGGCGTTGGGGCGCTCTTGCGCCGCTTGTTCAAAACAAGGGGCAAAGTCGCGGCACACGCCGCACCACGCCGCGCACAGGCACCACACTTGTACGTTGGCGGTGGGGTTCATGCCGCCAAGGCCGCAGCGGGCAGGGCAGCGGCCAGCGTGGGCGCTACTGGGGGGGTGTCCATGCCGCGTAGGCTCACACCGCCGGATTGGCGCAGGTTGCGATCCCCTAACACGGGTTTGTTGTACGCAGTGCCCAGCAACTGGCGCAGCGGTTGCAGTTTGGCGGCGAGTTCAGCAGCGTTGGGGATTTTGGCTTCGTAGCGTTTGAGCACCAGCCACGCGGTTTCAATCACCTTGTTGTTGAAGCTGGCAGAGCCTTGGGCCAGCAAGTCTTCGACCGTGCGCCGTGGTTCGCCGGTCAAGCTGGGGGCCAGTGCTGCTTCAATCAGGCGCAGCACTTCCAGGTTGCAGCGTTCCAGAATTTCGCAGTAACCCTCGTGACGGCGCGCTGCGCCTTCGAGAAGCTCGGCCATGGCCTTGGAAGTGGCAAAGCGCAAACCCAGGGCGTGTACCGTTTCTTGGGCGTTGGGCACTGTGATGCGGTGTTCCCACAGCAGCACCAGCACCGTGAGCAGGTTGCAGGCGGCTTCAAAGTCAAAGTCGGGCAATGAGATGGCTTGCAGCAGCGGTTGCAGTGCCGCCACAGCTTCTCGTGGGTCGTCGTTGAGCAACCAGTCCAGCACCGTCAGCACCTCGGCCATGCGGCGCAAGCGCACCGATTCGGGGTTACGCAGTGCCATGCGGCGCAGATCGAGCTGGCAAGTGGCAAACTGGCGCTTATCGCTGGCCTCAAAGCGCAGCATGCCCAGCAGCGTGAGCGACTGGCCGTCGAACATTTTGGAGCCCAGTCCCAACCGCACAGAGCGTTCCAGCAATTGGGTGGTGGTGTCTTTTTCGCCTCGGTAAAACGCCAACATGCCGTGGCGCTGCAAGCGGCTGATGGAGGCGGGTGTCAGCTGGGTGGCGGTGCGATAGGCGGTCAAGGCTTCGTCAAAACGGCCCAGCTCCATCAAGGTGCGGCCCAGAATGTCGAAGCCATCGGCGTAGCCGGGTTCGTCTTGCGTCAGGGTTTGCAGCACGGGCAGTGCTTGGTGTGGCAGGCCCATTTCCAGTTGCACACGGGCAATGCCCAGCCGCGCCCACGGTTGCGGGTTGGCTTGTACCACCGCTTCGTACAGGCGTTGGGCTTGGTCAAAATGCGTCAGGCGCAGCAGCAACTCCGCCCCCACGCGGGCGGCGTACATCCAATAATCGCCCCGCTGTTTGAAATGTTGCAGGCACAGCCGTGCTGCGTACGGAAAGTCTTGCGCCTCGATGGCTTCGTAAATGTCTTGCATCGCCAGTTTGCGCAACTTGGCGGCGGCAATGCGTTCGGCCAACCGGGCGGTGGTGAACGGTTTGAGCAAATAGCCGTCCAGCGCCGATTCGGCGGCTTCGGCCACTTTGGAGTAACGCGCCTCGGCGGTCACCATCAAAAAGATGGTGGCAAACGGCAACAGACCACCCCGGCGCAAGTCGTCGAGCAAATCCTGCCCAGTGCTGGATTCTTGCGGAAAAAAGTGGTCGCAGATAACGATGTCGTAGGTGCGGCCTTCCAAGTATTTTCGGGCATCGCTGATGCGGAAGGCCGGCTGTATTTCTTTCACCCGCAGGTCGCGCAACTGCGTCACGATGACCGAACGGGTGGTGGTGTTGGAGTCCACCACCAGCGCAGAAGCACCGCTGAGGTCGACGGGAATAAGTGGGGTGGGTTGGCTCATGCGTGCCGGAAAAGTAACGCACGCGCGCGGGCGTGCGGCAGAAGGACAAAACGCCGGGGTTGTAGCCTGAAGTTTATGCGAAAAGCGGAAAGCGAAAAAGGCACCCCATTTGGGGTGCCTTGTTTCAGGCCCGTCCCCCCGCACATGTGCTGCTGGGGCCGACGGACGGCGGTGTGCAGTGGTTTAACGCACAGCGGCGGCTTCGGCCACGGCCAGCGCGGTCATGTTGAGCACGCGGCGCACGGTAGAGGCCGGGGTCAGGATGTGCGCGGTCTTGGCTACGCCCATCAACACGGGGCCTACGGTCACGCCACCGCTGGTGGTGGTCTTGAGCACGTTGTAGAGAATGTTGGCCGAATCGAGGTTGGGGCACACCAGCAAGTTGGCCGAGCCGCTCAGGGTGGAATCGGTCAGGTAGGTGCTGCGAATTTCGGGTTGCAGTGCGGCATCGCCGTGCAGTTCGCCGTCGCATTCGATCTCGGGGTGGGCGGCCACGAACAAGTCGCGTGCCTCGCGCATTTTGCGGGCCGACGGACGGCGTGACGAACCAAAGCTGGAGTGCGACAGGAACGCCACCCGTGCCGGCAAGCCAAAGCGTTGGATTTCTTGCACGCTCATCCAAGCGATTTCGGCCAGTTGTTCGGCGGTGGGGGTTTCGTTGACGTAGGTGTCGGTGATGAACAGCGGGCCGCTGTTGGTCATCAGCGCATTGAGGGCACCAAAGTTGTTGGCACCGGCTTTGCGGCCAATGATGTTCTCAATGCGTTCCAAGTGCGTCATGTAGTCGCCACTGAGGCCACAGATCATGGCATCGGCATCGCCCAAGCGCACCATCAGCGCAGCAATGATGGTGTTGGAGCGACGCACGGCGGCTTTGGCCACAGCGGGGGTCACGCCATCGCGGGCCATCAGCTTGTGGTATTCCTCCCAGTATTGGCGGAAGCGCGGATCGTCTTCGGGGTTGACGTTTTGCACGTCCACGCCCAAGCGCATGCGCAGGCCGGCTTTTTCAATGCGGGTGGCAATCACGGCGGGGCGGCCCACCAGAATCGGGGTGGCCAGGCCGTCGTCGATAGCGATTTGGGCCGCACGCAGCGCGCGTTCGTCTTCGCCATCGGCGTAGGCCACGCGTTTTTTGTCGGCGCTCACAGCCTTGGCCGCGTTGAACACCGGGCGCATCAGGATGCCGGTTTGGTACACAAAGCGGCCCAAGCTCTCCTTGTACGCTTCCATGTCTTGGATCGGGCGGGTGGCCACACCGGAATCGGCGGCGGCTTGGGCCACGGCGGGCGCAATTTTGAGGATCAGGCGCGAATCAAACGGTTTGGGAATCAGGTACTCGGGGCCAAACACCAGTTCTTGGCCTTCGTAGGCGGCGGCCACTTCGTCGCTGATTTCGCTCTTGGCCAAATCGGCAATCTGGCGCACGCAGGCCAGCTTCATGGCTTCGGTGATTTTGGTGGCACCACAGTCGAGCGCACCCCGGAAGATATAGGGGAAGCACAGCACGTTGTTGACTTGGTTCGGGTAGTCCGAACGGCCTGTGGCGATGATGCAATCTGGCCGTGCGGCTTTGGCAATTTCGGGGCGGATTTCAGGGTTGGGGTTGGCCAGCGCCAAGATGATGGGCTTGTTGGCCATGCTTTTGACCATGTCAGCGTCCACCACGTCGGCGGTGGAACAACCCATGAACACGTCGGCCCCGACCATGGCATCGGCCAGCGTGCGTTTGTCGGTTTCGCGGCAGAAGCGTTGTTTGGACGCGTCGAGCTTGCCCGCCAGCGCGTCGGCGCGTTGGGTTTGGATCACACCTTTGGAGTCGCACACCAAGATGTTTTCGACCTTTACGCCCAGACCTACCATCACGTCCAGGCAGGCAATGGCGGCAGCGCCCGCGCCCGAAACCGCCATTTTGATCTGACCGATGTCCTTGCCCACCAGTTCAAGGCCGTTGAGCAGCGCGGCGCTGGAGATGATGGCGGTGCCGTGCTGGTCGTCGTGGAACACTGGAATGTTCATGCGCTCTTTGAGCTTCTTTTCGATGTAGAAGCACTCGGGGGCCTTGATGTCTTCCAAGTTGATACCGCCCAGCGTGGGTTCCATCGAAGCGATGATGTCCACCAGTTTGTCGGGGTCGTTCTCGTCCAACTCGATGTCGAACACGTCGATGCCCGCGAATTTTTTGAACAGGCAACCTTTGCCTTCCATCACGGGTTTGGAGGCCAGCGGGCCAATGTCGCCCAGGCCCAGCACGGCGGTGCCGTTGGTGATGACGGCCACCAGATTGCCCCGGCTGGTGTATTCGGCGGCCAGCGTTGGGTCTTGTTCAATGGCCAAACAGGGGAACGCCACACCCGGCGAGTAAGCCAAACTCAAATCGCGCTGGTTGGACAAGGGTTTGGTCGCGTTGACCGAAATCTTGCCTTTGGAGGGAGAGCGGTGGTATTCCAGCGCGGCATCTTTGAGGGCTTGTTCAGCGGGGGTCATGTGGAGGTCTCTCAGTGTTGTGTTGTACCGTGGTGCGGTTGGGCGGGCATAAAGCTTGCCCCAACCTGACAACAGTGTAACTGTTGGTGTCGATACAATCGTGTCAAACGCCACAATCTTGTGGCAAGCGGGGGAATTTACATGCAAAAACGCTGGTGTGTGGCGGCCATGGTGTGGGGTTTGTCGCTGTCGGCTTGGGCGCAAACCGTCAAGGTGGATCAGCCTTGGGTGCGGGCCACGGTGCCGCAACAGCGCGCCACAGGTGCTTTCATGCAACTGACCGCCAGCCGTGACACGCGTTTGGTGGCGGCCCAATCGCCCGTGGCCGGTGTGGTTGAAATCCACGAAATGGTGATGGAGCAAGAGGTGATGAAAATGCGCGCTGTGCCGGGGTTGGCGTTGCCCGCAGGCAAGCTCGTGGCCTTGACCCCAGGCGGTTACCACGTGATGCTGATGGACTTGAAAGTCCAGGCCAAGGCGGGCGAGCAAGTGCCGCTGACGCTGGTGTTTGAGCACGCCAACGGCACCCGCGAGACGCTGGAGGTGCAAGCGCCGGTACAAGCGATGAACGCCATGCCACCGCGTGCACCCGGTAGCGGCCCCATGCCGCATGGCCACGGTGCCCACATGGGCCGCTGATTTTTCGTTGTTTCGCAGAGGTCTTGGGCGTGTCGTTGCTTCAGCACACTGTGGCACAGCGCAGCATTCGTGGGTGGGTGTTGTGTGCGCTGCTGTGGGTCACGGCGTTGGTGCCCGCATTGGGGCCCGTCTGGGCCCAGTGGCAAGCGCAGGATGTGCCGCCGGGTTGGTTGCAGGTCTGTACCAGCACTGGCATGGTGTGGCTCCCCAGTTCGGTGGAGTTGGCCGATGCCGCTGGGTCGGATGAGCCCCCAGCCTCTGCCGCAGCGGGCATGGAATGCCCGTGGTGTGCATCACACGCTGCACATACGCCGCTGCCCCCGCCCGCCGATGTGGGCTTTGTGGCCACCACCGTGCGTGTGACCACCTGGCCCCCCGAATACGACCGACCCGCTCCTGTGGCTTGGGTGTGGCGGTCGGCTTGGACGCGCGGCCCACCCGCGCTGGCCTGATATCCGCTTTCTCCCCCGCAGCGGCACGGTGTGTGCCAGCCGCGGCTTGG
>JBLIZX010000027.1:0-4062 GCA_048860285.1 Macromonas sp.
GCCGACGGCGCAGCAGGTGTTTGACTGGGTGTGTGCCATCCGGCGTGCCAAGTTGCCCGATCCGGCCCAGATCGGCAATGCGGGCAGTTTTTTCAAAAATCCGACCGTCACGCCCGAGCAGTGCGCCGACATCATAGGCCGTGACCCCAAGGTGGTGCATTACCCCATGCCCGATGGCAGCATCAAGCTGGCCGCCGGTTGGCTGATTGATGCCTGTGGCTGGAAAGGCAAAACCGTGGGCCATGCCGGTGTCTATGAAAAACAGGCTTTGGTGTTGGTGAACCGGGGCGATGCCGAGCACCCTTGTACGGGCGGTGAGGTGATGCCGTTGGCCCGCGCGATCCAGACCAGTGTGTACGAGCGGTTCGGCATTCGGCTGGAACCTGAACCCGTGGTGGTGTGAGCATGGCCACACGTCGCTTGTTTGATACCCATTCTGCCGTGCCGCGCCGTTGGGCCGTCCGGCTGGGCTGGGGCGCGCTGGTGGTGGTGTTGCTGGTCGTGCTGGGGCCGCGCAATCTGTTTGGCCCCGAGGCTCCCGCTCCGCGTGTGGCTCCGCCCGCCAATTTGCTGGAGCTGGACGGTTGGCTGGCGCACAGCGAGGCGGCGTACCCCGACATCCGGCCCGGCACCGCCAAGGGCGTGGTCTGGCACGGGGCGGCGGGACAGCGCACGCCGTGGGCGGTGGTGTACTTGCACGGGTTTTCGGCCTCGCGGCTGGAGCTCTCGCCTTTGCCGCAGCTGGTGGCACGCCACTTGGGGGCCAACCAGTTCTACACCCGTTTGGTGGGCAATGGCCGCACTGGCGAAGCGATGGGAGAGGCCACCGTGCAGGACTGGCTGGCCGATGCGGTGGAGGCGGTGCGCATAGGCCGCCAACTGGGCGACAAGGTGCTGGTCATTGGTACGTCCACCGGCGGCACGCTGGGCACCTGGTTGGCCATGCGGCCCGAAGGTGATGGCGTGAGCGCCTATGTGTTGGTATCGCCCAACTTTGGCCCCAAGGACAAACGCTCCGAACTCGTCAACGGCCCGTGGGGCCAGCAACTGGCGCTGGCGCTGGAGGGGGAAATGCGCGGTGAGGTGTCTGCCGATCCCAAAGAAGCACAGGGTTGGACGGGGCGTTACGCCACCCGGGCGTTGTTTCCGATGATGGCGCTGGTCGAGCGTGTGCGTGAGAGCGAGTTGTCGCGCTTCAAGACCCCGGTGTTGGTGCTGTACTCGCAGCGCGACCAGACCGTGGATCCCGCCGAAATTGAGGCGGCGTTTGCGCGCATGGGCAGTCCGCACAAAACGCTGGAGGCTGTCACGTACAGCGAATCGGTGGGCCAGCACATTTTGGCAGGCGACATCCGTGCCCCCAAGGCGACCGTGCCGATGGCCGAACGCATCAACCGCTGGCTGGACGCATTGCCGACCAGGCCGTTTTGAGGTTCGCAACGGCGGTGGGTGGCGCTATAGTGGCTGGCTATTTGCCACGAAAGGCCCGCTGTTGTGTCTCTGCTTGCCGATACCGTTGATGATGCCGAGGTTTTGTCGCCTGCGCCCCTCACGCCGGGGTTGATCACCCTGCACGGCAACCGGCTGGACTGGCTGGCCCACGCCGTGATGCAATGGCTGGCCCAGCACCCGCTGGCCCCGCTGGAGCAAGAGGTGGTGCTGGTGCAAAGCAACGGCATTGCCGAGTGGTTCAAGATGGAAATGGCCGCCACCACGGGTGTGTGTGCGGCCACACGGGTGGAGCTGCCCAGCCGTTTTTTGTGGCGCACCTACCGCCAAGTGTTGGGCGCGGCGGCGGTACCACGCGATTCGCCGCTGGACAAAATCCCCATGACGTGGCGGCTGATGAAGGTGCTGCCCGGCCTGCTGGAACTGCCCGACTTTGCGCCTGTGCGTGGCTACCTCAAGCCCGAGGAGCCGGAACGCCATTTGCAGTTGGCCGCCAAGCTGGCCGATTTGTTCGACCAGTACCAGAACTACCGCGCCGACTGGTTGCAGGCTTGGCACGCGGGCCGTGATGTGCTGATTGGCCACAATGGGGTGCAAGTGCCGGTGCCCGACGAGCAACGCTGGCAGCCACTGCTGTGGCGCGCTGTGCTGGACACGCTGGAACCTGGGCGTGAGCAAGCCATTCGCCCGTACTTGCACCAAAAAGTGCTGGAGCGCCTGCAACGGCCCGATGCGCATTACACCGGCCGCGTGGCGCACCGGGTGGTGGTGTTTGGCATGAGCCACATGCCGTGGTCCACATTGCAAGTGCTGGCGGCGTTGAGCCGCTACACCCAGGTGTTGCTGGCGGTGCCCAACCCGTGCCGTTACTACTGGGGCGACATCATGGACGGGCGCGACCTGTTCCGCAGCCAGCGTCAGCGCCAGAGCCCACGTGCGGATCAGCCTTTGCTGATGAACGTGCCCTTGCAGGATATGCACCACCACGCGCACCCGCTGCTGGCGGCCTGGGGGCGGCAGGGGCGCGACTTCATCCGCCTGTTGGACGAGGTTGACGATGCCGCGCAAACGCGCAAAGACTTTCCGGCCCTCAAGATCGACCTGTTTGACGAGGACGACAGCGACGACGCGACACCGATGCTGTTGCAGGTGCAGCGCCTCATCCGCGATTTGGAACCCTTGCCCTTGCCGGGCGATGCCGCCGTGGTGCCACGGCCCTTGCCCGTTCACGACCGTTCCATCACCTTCCACGTGGCGCACAGCCGCGTGCGGGAGCTGGAAATCCTGCACGACCAGTTGCTGCATTGGCTCAACCCCGCCCACACCCCGACTGGTGTGGCCCCGCTGCAACCGCGCGATGTGGTGGTGATGGTGCCCGACATCGAGCAGATGGCCCCCGCCATCCGTGCTGTGTTCGACCAGTACAAACGCAGCGACCCGCGCCATATTCCCTACGACATTGCCGACGTGAGCGCCAAATCCAGCAGCCCGCTGATTCTGGCGCTGGAATGGTTGCTGAAGCTGCCGCGTCAACGCTGTGGCATGAGCGAACTGGTGGATTTGCTGGAAGTGCCCGCTGTGGCCGCACGTTTTGGCATCGACAGCGCCGACCTGCCCACGCTGACGCAGTGGATGGAGGGCGCGGGCATCCGCTGGGGCTTGAATGAGGCGCACCGTCAGGCGCTGGGGCTGGGCGCGTGCGGTGACCAAAACAGCGCCTGGTTCGGCCTGCAACGCATGTTGCTGGGCTATGCGGTGGGCGATGCGGTGCTGGACTTGAACACCACCGGCACGCCGTGGCAACACATTGCCCCGTACGCCGAAGTGGGCGGGCTGGATGCCGAGCTGGCGGGCAGCTTGGCCCATCTGTTGCACACATTGATGGACTGGGTGGTGCAAACCGTCGGCACTGCCCAGCCCCTGATGTGGGCCGAACGTGCGCGTGCGTTGCTGGACGCGCTGTTCTTGGCCACCGACGACACCGACCGCGCCGTGTTGGGCCTGCTGGAGGACGGCTTGGCCACGTGGCTGCAAGCCTGCGAACAGGCCCGCTTTGACGAACCATTGCCGTTGGCCGATTTTGCCCAAGCGTGGCTGGAGGCGATTGAAGTCCCGTCGCTGGAGCACAAGTTCCGCGCCGGTGGGGTCACCTTTTGCACCCTGATGCCGATGCGGGCGGTGCCGTTCGAGGTGGTGTGCCTGCTGGGCATGAACGACGGCGACTACCCGCGCCGCACCCTGTACAGCGATTTCGATTTGATGCGCCAGAAGGGACAATACCGTCCCGGTGACCGTTCGCGCCAGTACGACGACCGCCAACTCATGCTCGAAGCGCTGTTGTCCGCACGGCGTGCGCTCTACATCAGCTGGAGCGGGCGCAGCGTGCGCGACAACACCGAGCAGCCGCCGTCGGTGCTGGTGTCGCAACTGCGCGACTATTTGGTTGCGCTGTGGGGCGAGGATGCGATCAAGCAACGTACCACCGAGCACCCGCTGCAACCTTTCAGCCGACGTTACTTTGAGGATGGCTCCGCGCTGGCCACCTACGCGCACGAATGGCGCAGCCTGCACAGCACCGCCGCCGCTGCCTATGCCGATGAAAGCGACACACCG
>JBLIZX010000028.1:0-7880 GCA_048860285.1 Macromonas sp.
ACCTTGGACATTCCTCCTGCAGGAAATGATGCTACCCAAACACCAACGGTCTCGGTGTGGCTGGCGCTGCACGGCCCCGATGCTTGGTGGCCCCAATGTGCGGCTTGGGTGCAAGAGCAAACCACCTTGGGTAGCCGAGTACTCTTGCCCGATTTGATGGGATTTGGTCAAAGCGACAAACCCAAAAAATGGCGTTGGCACACGCTGGAGCGGCACGCCCAGATGTTGGCGCAATGGTTACAGCATCTTGGGCTGGTCGGTACCAATACGGTACGCTTGGCAGTGGCCCCCGGCCAATGGCCATTGGCCAAAATTGTGCAAAGAATGTTGCCAGATACGGTGGCTGATACAGTGACCATTCCTGCACCATACTTGTGGCAAGGTTGCCCAGCGGATTGGCGCGATCTGCCATACCCTGACAAAGGCCACCGCGCGGCACAACAGGCGTGGCGGCAATTGGGCTGGTGCAACGACAAGGCTGACGGCGTTGGTCAATAATCCCAGACATGGCACATATTTACATTTATTCGCCCAGTGGGGCAGTTCGCGACAAAGCGGGTTTCAAACGCGGTATCCAACGTTTGCAGGCATTGGGACATGAGGTGGAGGTCGATCCCGACGCATTGGCCAGCCATACCCGTTTTGCTGGGAACGATGCCACCCGCTTGGCCGCCATAGAGCGCGCCGCGCACAGTGGTGCGCATCTGGCCATGACCAGCCGCGGTGGTTACGGTTTGACCCGGTTATTGCCGCAGCTGCCTTATGCTGTGTTGGACGCTGCGGTGAAAAACGGTACCCAGTTCATTGGATTGAGCGACTTCACGGCCATGCAACTGGCACTGTTGGCCCAAACCGGCACCCCCACTTGGGCCGGACCTGCTGTGTTGGAAGACTTTGCCTGCGAAGCAGATGAGGAACCCGATGAGATCATGCAAGCGTGTTTGGACGATTTGTTGCAAGGTGTGGGGGAGGGTACGGGCTGGCGCTTACCGCTCGCCGACTTGCGTTCGCATCCTGAGTTGACGAACCCGGATGGTTGGAATGTGGACAACGCCACCCTTTGGGGTGGCAACCTGTCGGTGTTGTGTGCGTTGCTGGGCACGCCGTACTTTCCACAGATCGACAATGGCATCCTGTTCATCGAAGACGTGAACGAACACCCCTACCGCATCGAGCGCATGTTGACGCAGTTGCTGTACGCAGGCGTGCTGGGCAGGCAACAGGCCATTGTATTGGGGCAGTTCAACCGTTACCAGCTTACGCCGCACGACAAAGGCTACAAGCTGGCCACGGCAGTGGACTGGCTGCGCTGCCAATTGAAAGTGCCTGTGCTCACAGGTTTGCCATTTGGCCACGTTCCTACCAAAGTGGTGTTGCCTGTGGGCTTGCCTGTGCAACTGCTGGTTCAGGGCCGTGATGCCTTGGTCTTCTGGGGCGACTGACTGAGCCGCCCCTTGCACACATCCGTCAAGCGGCTGGCACTACCGCTTCGTCCTTCGCAGCTGCCACTTGGACTTGGATGTACGCCAAGGATTCTTCTACTTGATCGATCAACAACAAACACAAGTCGCCTGGTTGTAAACGCTCCAACGCGTGGTCAATGGCAACGAACTCGCCCCGAATTTCGCTGATACGTTGGGTTTTTGGGGCATCTTGCAGACCTTCGCGCAGCAATTGCAACACCTCGCCATCGGTGCGACCGCGTTGGCAAGCGTCTTGGTACAGCACAACCTCATCAAATACCCGTCCCAAGATACGGGTTTGTTCGCGGATGTCCTCGTCGCGTCGGTCGCCTGCACCGCTGATGACCGCTACCCGTTTTTGTGCGGGCATACGCTGCACCGCATCGCTGAGTGCTTGGATGGCATCCGGGTTGTGGCCGTAATCGGCAATCAGCGTGGCTCCTCGGTACTCGAACAGGTTGAAGCGCCCAGGCACCGCCTGCATATCGCTGACAAAACCGCTTAAGCCTTCCCGTACGACAGGCCACGGTATGTCCAATGCCCATGCCGCACCAATGGCAGCCATCGCATTGTCGATCTGAAAACCGACCGTACCGTTGTACGTCAAAGAAATGGAGTTCAGTGGAATGCGCACTTCCGTATTGCCTTCGGCGGCTACCACGTCCCCGTTGTCCACAAACACCACACGTTGGCCCAACGCCCGGTGGGTGGTGATCACGGGATGGCTGGCATCTTGACCAAAATAGGTGACACGTCCTGAACAATGTGCCGCCATCTTGACCACTTCAGGGTCGGTGGCGTTGAGCACCGCCATCCCGCTGGGAGCCACATTCAATACCACCACGCGCTTGAGGACGGTCAAGTCTTCCAAAGTGGTGATGTAGTTCAGGCCCAAGTGATCACCACTGCCTACGTTGGTGACCACGGCCACTTGGCAACGGTCGTAGGCCAAGCCTTCGCGCAACAGGCCACCGCGCGCCGTTTCAAACACGGCAGCGTCCACATCCGGGTGCATCAGCACATTGCGTGCGCTGCGCGGACCGCTGCAATCGCCACTGTCGGTTTGGCGACCATTGACGTACACGCCATCGGTGTTGGTCATGCCCACGCGCAAACCTTGTTGGCGCAACAGGTGCGCAATCAACCGAACGGTGGTGGTCTTACCGTTGGTGCCAGTCACGGCCACCACTGGAATGCGACCATCATCACCCGCCGGGAACATGTGTTGGATCACTGCTTCACCTACCGCACGGCCTTTGCCGAACGATGGGCTGATGTGCATGCGCAGGCCGGGGGCCGCATTGACTTCGACGATGCCACCTTGCTGCGATTCCAGCGATTGGATCACGTTGTCGCACACCACGTCCACACCACAGATGTCCAGGCCTACCATTTGTGCTGCGGCCACGGCGCGTGCCGCCACGTCGGGGTGTACATCGTCGGTCACGTCGGTGGCACTGCCACCGGTGGACAAGTTGGCGTTGTTGCGCAACACCACACGTTGGCCCTTCACTGGTACGGATTCTGGGGTCAGGTGTTGCTCACGCAGCCGTTCCAATGCAATGTCGTCGATACGGATGCGTGTCATGGGGGTTGCATGGCCATCACCGCGGCGCGGATCGGTATTGACTTGCGCCACCAGTTCTGCCACGGTGTGTTGGCCATCACCCATGACCAGCGGTGGATCGCGCCGAGCAGCGGCCACCAGTTGTTGGCCCACCACCAACAAACGGTAGTCGGTGCCGGGCAAGTAGCGTTCCACCATCACTTCATCGCGAAATTCCAGTGCGGTGTGGTACGCCGCCATCACCTGCTCACGGGTATGAATGTTGACGGTAACCCCCTTGCCTTGGTTGCCATCGCGGGGTTTGACCACCACAGCCCCGCCAATTTCTTGGGCTGCGGTCCACGCATCTTCTGCACTGTCCACTGGGCGGCCCAACGGTACAGGAACGCCAGCGGCATGCAGTAGTTTCTTGGTCAGTTCCTTGTCCTGGGCAATGCCTTCGGCAATCGCGCTGGTGGTGTCGCATTCAGCGGCTTGGATGCGACGCTGTTTGCTACCCCAGCCAAATTGCACCAAGCTGCCTTGGGTCAAGCGCCGGTAAGGGATATTGCGTGCCACCGCCGCATCCACAATCGCACCCGTGGAAGGCCCTAAGCGCACGTCTTCGTCCAGATCGCGCAGTTGCGCCACCGCGGTCGCTACATCAAAAGATGTACCCTCCGTTACAGACCGTAACAAATTGGTGGCCAACTGCCACGCCAAACGTCCCACTTCTTCTTCGGAGTATTCCACCACCACTTGAAACACGCCCGCTTCAGGTGCGGCGGTGGTGCGGCTGAAACTGACTGGACAACCGGCTTGAATTTGCAACGCCAGCGTTACCAGTTCCAACGCATGGGCCAGACTGTTGACGTTGTGGCCTTGCCGCAAAGGCAAGCTGCCCAGTTCTGGGAACACCGCATACAACCGTTCATTGAAGCTGGGGTCGTGCGCCAACAAGTCGCATTCGGCGGCAGTACATACCACCACAGCTTCCACAGCGGTGTGACGCGACCACAAATTGGGGCCTCTGAGAGCGCGGATACGGGAAACGTCCATGATGAGACGGAGCCTCAGTAAGTGGGTGAAGAAAAAATTCAGACGGAGGGAAACACCAACGCGGCGGTTTCCATGCCTGCACGTACCAAAGGCAGTGCAATGTCCAAAGCCAAGGCCGCTGCCACCGCAGCCAATACGGCAGGCAAAGTGGCGTGGTGTTGCAGCAGGCTACTGATCATGGGATGCTGCAAATCCAATACCGGGGTGACGGTGTGTTCTTGCCGAATCACCACTTGCTGTTGGTGAAGACAAACCATGCGTTGACCGTTATTGAGCCAATTGCCCGTGGTTTGGTCATGTTCGCTGTAATAAATCACATCGCCATCACACAACTCGGCCAAATCGGCGCATGCGGCATCATCGGCATTGAGCACCGCACAACCATCGGGCAATACCACGTCCACTTGGGTGCGCAGTACATTTCGCATCTGTTCCTGCGTCAGGATGTGGTGATCTTCCAATCCCGCTGGCGCTGGTACACCCGTCACAACAGCGACCGAGCAGCGGTCATACGCCAAACCATCGTCCAAAATGGTACGTGCGGAATTTTCCAGCACCACGGTGTTGACGTTGCGGTTCATCAGCATGCGCTGTCCCGCTTGCCATTCTGATGTGTGACCTGCCTCTAGGCGCTGCATCTGCAAGAAGGTACCGTTCTGACACGCCACGCCAGTATGGCGACCAGCACGGTGCAACAGCCAGCCCAGCAGCATGGCGGTGGCCGTGGTGTGTTCGCCTCCGGTGATGCCGACCACAGGGATACGGCCATCGTCTTCTGGCCCCATTAGGTGTTCCACAATCGCGGCTCCCACCGGACGTGGCTGCCCTACAGCAGGTTTGAGGTGCATCAGCAAACCCGGCCCAGCGTTGATTTCCACAATGGCTCCGCCTTGGGCGTGGAGAGGTTTGGAAACATCGCATGCCACCAAATCGACCCCAGCAATGTCCAATCCGATCACCCGTGTTGCCAGTGCAGCCATTTCCGCCACATCTGGGTGTACTTCATCGGTAATGTCGTGTGTCATCACACCGGTGCGCTGCACCAGCACCTTGCGCCCAGCTTCGGGGATGCTGTCGGGAGTGAGGTTTTGGCGTTGCAGTTCCAGCATCACCAAGGCGTTTTCGGGCAAACGGATGGTGTCCAGTGGAAATTCTTCTTCCTCACCCCGGCGAGGGTCGGTGTTGATGTCACGCTCAATCAACGCCATGATGCTGTGGATGCCATCACCTGTGACAAACGCCTGCTCACCACGCGCTGCGGCCACCAATTTGCCACCGACCATCAACAAACGGTGTTCTTGGCCGGGTATAAAGCGTTCCACCATGACTTCGGAGCCTTCACTGTCGGCCAGCGCGTACGCCGCCTCCACCGCCTCCTGCGTCTTCAGGTCGAGCGAAACCCCACGGCCATGGTTGGCATCACTGGGTTTAACCGCCACGGGCAAACCGATGTCTTGTGCCACCTCCCACGCCTCGGCGGCGCTGGTCACCACTTGCCCTTCAGGTACTGGCACCCCACAAGCCGCCAACAAACGTTTGGTCAGATCTTTGTCCCGCGAAATGCTCTCGGCAATGGCACTGGTGCGGTCGGTTTCCGCAGTCCAAATGCGGCGTTGCTTGATACCGTAACCCAGCTGTACCAAGTTCCCACTGGTCAGGCGGATCGCGGGCACACGCCGTTGGGCTGCTGCGGCCACGATACTGGCTGTGCTGGGCCCCAGTGCGTACTCATCAATCAGTGCCTTGAGTTCTTGCACCCGCGCTGTTACGTCAAATGCCTCTCCACGAATGGCGGCCATCACCAAATCGCGTGCGCTGTACAGTGCCTGACGGCCCACTTCCTCTTGTTGGGTACGGATGACCACCTTGTACACACCACGCTGCTCGGTGGAACGTGCCTTACCAAATCCCAATGGCATACCCGCCATGGTTTGCAGCTCCAGTGCCACGTGTTCCATGATGTGCCCCGGCCACGTACCATCACGCAACCGTTCCACAAAACCGCCCCGATAGCCCACACCACAATGGTGCTCAACCAAACCAGGTAGCCAAGCCAGCAAACGCTCGTTGAAACCGGGCAGGGTGTGGGATGGACAATCTTCCAGCGTGCCGATATCGATCAACGCTTCCACCGCTGGGCGGTACGTCCAAATGTTGGGCCCCCGCAGGTAATTCATGCGCAGAATTTGGATGTCTTGGTGGCTCATGGACAAAAAGCGAGTACGGAAAGGAGGCTCAAAAATGCACACGGTGTGTTGAAAGCCGGTCGTACAATGACCGACATGCAACGGTGGTGTGATTTTCCCCCCACTTATTCGTTGACATTTCGCACCGACTGAAAATATTTGCAACATGTTGTCAACACACACAGCGGCCATCTGGCCCGATGGCTTTCCCCCAATTTGGCAAACCAGCTTGCTCAAAGCGTGGGCCAACACATCGGCACGGGGCAAAGTACAGGCGTGGTTGGAACTCGATCTCAACGCGGAGTTGTATTTCCAGCCGGGCTTGTTGGTGTTGACCGACACCCACCTCTGGGCTTGGTCGGAACAGGGGGCGACACCCCAGTGCTGGCCGATAGACGGTACAGGATTCCAATTGCACAACAACGACCACAACGGCGTGGGTACGTTGGAACTGCTGCAAGGTGACGAACGTGTGGGCGTATGGCGCTATACGCTGGGCCAGCACATTCAGGCAGGTCGTCTGCTGGAACAGTTTGAGAACCGGCGCGACCATCTGATCAACGGTGCGCCTTTGCAATTGGCTTCGGTAGCATTGTGCCCGCAGTGCAAGGCACCACTGGATCCTGACAGCGACGAATGCGAAACCTGTGCCGCCACGGTACACCGTCCACCATCCACTTGGACCCTGTTGCGTTTGTGGCGCTTTGCCGCGCCTTACCGCTGGCAACTTTTGACGGGGTTTTTGTTGACCCTTGCTTCAACAGCGGCTACGTTGGTGCCACCGTACCTGACCATGCCACTGATGGACGAGGTGCTGATTCCCTACCAAAACGGTCAAGCCATTGACACCCATTTGGTGGCTTGGTTGTTGGCGGGTCTGTTTGGTTCCGCAATCTTGGCTTGGAGTTTGGGATGGGCCAAAACCTACTTGCTGGCGCTGGTGTCCGAACGCATCGGGGCCGATTTGCGCACCACCACCTACGAACATTTGCTCAAATTGTCGTTGGAGTATTTTGGTGGTCGCCGCACAGGTGATTTGATGGCGCGCATTGGCTCTGAAACCGACAGAATCAATGTATTTCTGTCATTGCATCTGTTAGATTTTGCCACCGATGTCATCATGATCGTGATGACCGCTTTGATTTTGTTTTCCATCAACCCAACATTGGCATTGGCCACATTGGTGCCACTGCCTTTTATTGCGTGGCTAATCCACATAGTACGTGACAGGTTGCGCACTGGCTTTGAAAAAATCGATCGCGTTTGGTCTGAAGTCACCAGCGTATTGGCCGACACCATTCCTGGTATCCGCGTGGTCAAGGCCTTTGCACAAGAAGCGCGTGAAGCGCAACGCTTTCGCGATGCCAATCGTCACAATCTGGAAGTCAATGACCGTTTGAACCGGTTGTGGTCGTTGTTTTCGCCCACAGTATCACTCTTGACCGAAATTGGATTGTTGGTGGTGTGGGCCTTTGGCATTTGGTTGGTGTCCAAAGGCAACATCAGCGTTGGCGTGTTGACCGCATTCTTGGCTTATATTGGCCGTTTTTACAGTCGGCTCGACTCAATGAGCCGGATCGTTTCGGTTACGCAAAAAGCGGCCTCCGGTGCCAAACGTATTTTTGA
>JBLIZX010000029.1:0-3825 GCA_048860285.1 Macromonas sp.
CTGCGCGTACACACCCAAAGCCCGCATTTGGTGGCGCTGCGGTTGCAAACGCCCACCGAACTCTGGCAATTTGATGCCACCATGCACTGGAGCATGGGCCTGTACGTGGGCATGATGTTGGTGATGGCGGTGTTTGCGGCGTTGCACGCCGTGTTCCACCGCAACGCCTTGTGGGCCATGAACATGCTGTACCAGCTGATTTCGGCCATCACCGCGTTGCTGTACATGGGGTTCTTGGCCAAATATGTGTGGCCCGACCCACCCATGAAGGTGGATCGGGTGGTGTCGGTCATGGCCTGTGTCCAGACCATGTATGGCATGCTGTACTACGTGTGGATGGCCCGCGCTTTTGACGCACCACCGCGGTTCGTCCGGGCTTTGTGGTGGCTGGTGTTGCCGTTGCCATTGCTGCTGTTGGCCGTGTTGGCTGGGTATGTGCGCCAAGCCATGTTTGCCAACTTGGTGCTGCTGGTGCTGTATGTGGTCATCAGCATGGTGGGCGTGTTCTGGTTCCGGATTCAAGACCGGTTGCTGCACCGTTTGGTCGTGTTCACGTACCTCATGCTGGGGGCGTACATCGTGGTGCTGGTGTTGCCCGTGCTGGGTTGGGTGCCGGTCACACCGCTGCACCTGTACCCCGCGTTGTTGCCCAGCTTGTTTAGCGCGGTGATGTTGTTTGTGGTGCTCAAACGGCACGATTGGTTGCAGCAGCGTCACACCGACAGGCTGTTGGCCCAGGCGCGCGAAGATGCCATCCGCGCCGGTTTCCACCAGCGCATGCAGCTCGATGCCGAAGCGGCCAACCGCACGTTGCGCGCCGCCAACCAAAAACTGACCCTGTTGGCCAACACCGATCCCCTGACCGGAGCGTACAACCGCCGCTATTTTCAAGACTGCATCACGCAGGAGCTGGTGCGCAACGAGCGTTATGGTGCCTCCATGTCGTTGCTGGTGTTTGATTTGGACCACTTCAAATCCATCAATGACCGTTACGGCCACCCCGTAGGCGATGTGGTGCTGGTGCAAACGTGCCAACTGTTGCGTGGGTACTTGCGTGCTTCCGACCAGCTGGCCCGTTGGGGCGGCGAGGAGTTTGCGGTGTTGCTGCCGCATTGCAATGCCGACACCGCTGGGGCGCTGGCCGAAAAATTGCGCACCGTATTGGCCCAGCACACCTTTCCAGAAGTGGGCCACGTGACCGCCAGCTTTGGGGTAGCCCAGCACTACCCCCCCGAAAGCATAGAACACTGGATTGGCCGCGCCGACACCGCGTTGTACCAAGCCAAGCAAGGTGGCCGCAACACGGTGCGCCAAGCCGTGGCAGACTGAACCTGCGTTTATGGCAGCCAGCCGGCCAGCCAGCCTTGTTGCCACGTGACCAAGGCCAACATCAGCAACACCGCCAACACCACCCAGCGCCGCCACGGTGTGGGCGCTTCGGCGTAGGGGTCGGTCAGGGCGCGTTCGGCACCTGGCGGCAGGCGTGCCAGCCCCGTCAGCGATTCGCCAAACGGCACGTTGATGCGCGCGCGGATGTTGACTGCCCAGCCGTTGGCATCCAGCAATGGCCCCAAGTTGCGTTGGCGCAGTTTGAGCCAAGCCAGCAGCACGGAAGGCCCGGAAATCACCAACAGCAGCCCCAGCACCACCAGTGGCATTTGCCACACCGGCAAAGCCAAAAAGCCTGTGACCAGTGTGGCCACGGCGGTGCCCAATGCGCCCAGTGCCAGCCCCATTGCCGCAAAAATACCGGCAAATTTGGCGATGTCAAATGGCGTGGCTGGGGTGGCCGTTTTGCCGTTGGCTGTACTGGCGTTGTGTACCGTGGAGGCGGCCTTGTTCACGTTGTCGGCGGCTTGGGCATCGACGGCCTTGTCGCGCGCGGCGGCAAATTTCTCAATCTGGTCGGCCACCATGCGCGCTGCGCGTTGGTAGGGTGCCCAAAACGCTTGACGCACGCTCACTGGGTTGGCCACCACTTTGAGCACGCTGGCGTTCCAGTCGCGCCCCTGTTGGTCGTAAAACAGGCCATTGCGTCCGGGTACGATCATGTCGTCGGCATCGCCACCCGTCAATGCGGCCACGATGGTGATGGGGGTCTCGCCAGGGCGGGTGCAGTGGCAATACATCAGGTACATCCCCGACAAGGGGGCCAGCGTGCTGTGGCGGGCCATGTCGCTCACGCGCAGGCACAGTTCGCAACTGCGTTGGTCGATGTAGAGCGTGCCCGCTTGGAAGATGGCGGGTTCTTCGCTGCTGTAAAAGTGGCTCAGGTTGACGAAGTTGCGCAGCAGTTTGACCAAATCGCGCCGGTAGTGCGTCAGGCGTTGCAGTGCGGCAATCGCGTCGGCGCTGGCATCGGCGGCTTCGTCTTGGGCGATGAGGGCACTCAAGCGTGCCACGGTGGCGCTGTCGGTCAACTGGCGCAGGGTGTCGGGGGCCACGTCGGCCACTGGGGTGGCGGGGCGCTGGGCCTGCCAATCGCACAAGGTGCCAAAGCGGGCGGCCAGCATGTTCCATTCGCTGGCGTTCAGGTGGTCGGGGGTGGTGCCCAGCAGGGGTTGCAGCACCATGTCGCGTAAGGTGTGCAACGCGGTTTGCCAAGCGGGGTTGATGCCGTGGGCCAGTGGCAAGCGGCCATCGGGCGTAATGTGTGCCAGCGGCAGTGCGGCCAGTTCGCTGCTCTGTGTGCTCAGGGGCAGGCGGGCCAGCTCGGTGTATTGCGTATCGCTGGGGTTGAGGGCGCTGGCGGCACGGGCATCGAACGCGGCCAGTTGGCAACGGGTGAAGTGGTCGTCGACTTTGGCTTGTACCGCCTCAAACGCGGCCTGCATGGCGGGGGTGATGTCGGCGCTGTCGGCGGGTTGCAGGGCGTGCCAGTCCAGCACCTGCCCCGCTTCGGCCACAAAGTCGTCCAGCATCGCCTGTGTGACACCCTGTTGGCCACTGCGGTCGAGCGTGGGTTCGCCGCTGTGGTGGGCTAGCACGTGTTCCACCAGCGCGGCCACGTCGGCATCGGCCCCGGCCAACGCCAAGGGCACCACGCCGTCGCCGTTGGGCAGTTCGGGCACAAACAGGCGGCTGGTGTCGGCAAAGTCGCCGGGTTGCAGGGCGGTGCGCTCGGCTTGGTTCAGGCTTTGCAGCACTTGGCGCGCCGCCGCCAGCAGGCGTGTGCCTTCGGTATCGTCGGCTTGCAGCGCGTCCAGCGGTAGTGCGTCGCCGGGCTGGAACAGCACGTCGGGGTCGCGCAGGCGCTGGCAGACCCAATCCACCGCTTGCAGCAACTCGGGGGCACGGATGCGGCCATCGTGGTCGCTGTCGAGCAAGTGCAGCGTCAGCGCGTCAAATTCCAGCCCGTCGGTGGCACACGCCAGCACCGCCCAGAGTTTGGGGTCGAGCTGGCCCAAGTGCCGCAAATCTTGCGCGTTGTCGATGCGCACCTGGTCAAAGCCGCCGCAGCGGAAGAAGCGCCAGCGGTGCGCTTCAGCGGTGGGGGTGGGGGCGGGCGTGGTGGCCATGGGCAATCTCCTGCAACATCGTGCGCCACCGCTGCAACCGCCACAACGGCCAGCGCAGCGGGCGCGCCGGGGATGGCACCAGTATAGTGCGCCCGTGGGGCGCTTTGATGGCGGGCTGACAGCACCCGCCCGTGGTCAGGCGGTTTCGCGCACCAGCACCTCGCCGCGCAGCGAGTGCGGCAGCGCTGCAGTGATCTTCACGTCCAGCATCTGGCCGACCAAGCGCGCGCTGTTGGGGCCAGCGTCAAAGTTGACAATGCGGTTGCATTCGGTGCGCCCCATCAGTTCCTGCGGGTTCTTGCGCGAC
>JBLIZX010000030.1:0-10414 GCA_048860285.1 Macromonas sp.
GTCAAGAATGTGTTGGCGATTGCCACGGGCTTTTGCGACGGGCTGCAACTGGGCCTCAACGCGCGCGCGGCGTTGATCACGCGCGGGCTGGCCGAAATCACCCGGTTGGGGCTGGCACTGGGGGCACGGGCCGAGACCTTCATGGGCCTAAGCGGCATGGGCGATTTGGTGCTGACCGCCACCGGTGACTTGAGCCGCAACCGCAAGGTGGGCCTGCTGTTGGCGCAGGGCCTGACGCAAGACGAAGCCGTGGCCTCGTTGGGTCATGTGGCCGAGGGCGTTTACAGCGCCCGCACGGTGTGGCAACGCGCCCGCGCGCTGGGGGTGGAGATGCCGATCACCGAGGCCGTGGTGGCCTTGCTCGATGGCCGACTTAAGCCACAGCAGGCGGTGGCGCTGCTGATGGCGCGCGACCCGGCGGCAGAGATCCACTGAAGATCTCTGCGGCTCAGCATCAAAATTCCAAGTTGTCGATCAAGCGCGTGGCACCTAGGCGAGCCGCGCCCAAGGCCACCAGTTGGCCGGGTTGGAAATCAGCACCTTGCGGGGGATGCAGGTCGTCGCGGCGGCGCACGGTCAGGTAGTCGGGTTGCCAGCCGCGTGCGGTTAACGTTTGCGCCGCGTGTTGTTCTAACGCGGTCAGGTTGTGTTCACCGCCCAGCACGGCGGCAATCAGGCCTTTGAGCGCCAGCGACAGTTGCACCGCTTCGGCGCGTTCGGCTCCCGACAAATAGCCGTTGCGCGAGCTCAGGGCCAGGCCGTCGGCGGCGCGTTCGGTGGCCACGCCATGTACGGTGATGGGCATGGCAAACTGGCGCACCAATTGTCGGATCACCATCAATTGCTGGTAGTCCTTCTGGCCGAACACGGCGTGGCGCGGGCCTTTGGCTTGGCTGAACACGATCTGGAACAGTTTCATCACCACGGTGCTGACCCCGGTGAAAAAACCGGGGCGAAAGTGCCCTTCCAGCATGTCGCCCAGCGCCGCCGGGGCGTGGACTTTGAAGGTTTGCGGCTCGGGGTAGAGTTCTTTTTCAGACGGCGCGAATACCACGTTGCAGCCTGCGCCTTCGAGCTTGGCGCAGTCGGCTTGCAGGGTACGGGGGTAGCTGTCAAAGTCCTCGTGTGGCAGGAATTGCAACCGGTTGACGAAGATGCTGGCCACGGTCACGTCGCCCAGGGGCTTGGCATGGCGGATCAGGGCCAGATGGCCGTCGTGCAGGTTGCCCATGGTGGGCACAAAGGCGGGGGCATCAAATTGGGCCAGAACTTGGCGCAGTTCGGCGATGGTGTGAACGACTTGCATGGGGCTGTGCCTTACCAGGCGTGCAGGGTGTTGTCGGGGAAGCTGCCGTCTTTGACTGCGGCGACGTAGGCGGCCATGGCGGCTTTGATGCTGGGCGCGTCTTGCATGAAGTTGCGCACGAACTTGGGCAGTTTGCCCAGCCCCAGGCCCAGCATGTCGTGCATCACCAGCACTTGGCCGGCGGTGCCGTGGCCCGAGCCGATGCCGATGGTGTGGCAATGGGGCAGTTGGTGTGTCAGGGTGCTGGCCAGCGTCGCAGGTACCATTTCGAGCACCAGCATGGCGGCACCGGCATCTTGCAGGGCCAACGCATCGCGTTGCAGGCGCTGTGCGTCTGCGTCGCTGCGGCCTTGTACGCGGTAGCCGCCCAGTGCGTGGACGGTTTGCGGTGTCAACCCCAGGTGCGCACAGACCGGGATGCCGCGTTCGACCAGAAAGGCCACGGTCTCGGTGGTCCAGCCGCCACCTTCGAGTTTGACCATGTGCGCACCCGCGTGCATCAGTGCCGAGGCGCTGCGGATGGCTTGCTCTTTGGATTCGTGGTAACTGCCAAAGGGCAGGTCGGCCACGATCCACGCTGTGCCTTGCACCCGGCGCAGGCCACGGGCCACGCTTTCGGTGTGGTAGCACATGGTCTCCAGCGTCACGCCCACGGTGCTGGACAGGCCTTGGCACACCATGCCCAGCGAATCACCAATCAGCAGGCATTCCACGCCCGCGCTGTCGGCCACGGCGGCAAAGGTGGCATCGTAGGCGGTGAGCATGGTGATTTTGTCGCCGCGCTCGCGCATTTCGTTCAGGCGCGGCAGGCTGATGGGTTTGCGCTGTGGCAGCGGGGATGCCGCTGGCAGCGTTCCGTAGGGGGTGCCGGGGGTGTTGGCGGTAGCAGGTTGCATGGGCAGTGTGTGGCGTGTGGCCAGTGGGTGTCCGTGTGAAGTTGCGAGTCTAATCGACGAACGCGCCGCCTTGCAGATGGGCCAAGTCAAGTGTGTGGGGTTTGTGCCGACCTGTGGTCAGTGGGCGAGGGCCACGCCATTGCGCCCACCGCTTTTGACGCGGTACAGGGCTTGGTCGGCTTGTTCGAGCATGGTGGCCCCATCGGGCGTGGTGGGCCCCCAAGTAACGACCCCGATGCTGGCCGACAGTGGTGTCTGGCAATTCTGGTAAGGCTGCGCTAGGCTGTGGCGTAGGCGTTCTGCCACGTCCAGTGCCACGTTTTGGTTGGCGTTGGTCAGCAACACCGCAAATTCATCACCACCCAGTCGGGCAGCCAAGTCGGTTTCGCGAATCTCAGCCCCGATGCGCATGGCGGCTTCTTGCAGCACACGGTCGCCGGTGGTGTGGCCCTCGTGGTCGTTGACGGCCTTGAAGTGGTCGAGGTCGAACATCAGCAGGCCAAAAACGGTGCCGTCTTGGTGAGCACGTGCGATGTTTTGTTCCAAGCGTTCGTAAAACAGTGCGCGGTTGCCCAGTCCGGTCAGGGTATCGTGGTAAGCCTTGTGGTGGATGTCCGTGCTCATCTGTGCGGCTTGGACGATGGCCCGCCCGATGGCATCGGCCTCGGTGAGTTGCACGGTGGGCAGGCGCACGGGTTGGCCGCTGTGAATGCTGAGAGCGGCTTGGTTGAGGGCCTCCACTGAACGGGTCAGCCGTTGGATGATGCCCACCGCCACCCACCCCGCCAGACCCAGAATGCCAGTGGTACTGGCCAGCAGCGACAGCAGCATGGTGTTGAGTTTGTCTTCCACCATGGCCTTGGGCGCACCGACTGCCACACTCCATTGCCAGCGTTCGGATGTGGCATGCGCTGTGACCACGGGGATACCTTCTTTGGTCAGGGTATCGAGCGTGCCGCGCCGGTGGTCGACGATGTGCGCTTGCAACGCATCCACCGCTTTTTGGCCGATGTAGAGGTGTTCATCGCGGGTGCGTCCGATGATGGTGCCAGAGCTGTCGATCAGAGCGGCCAGCCAGCCTGTGGGCAAGGGCGCTTGTTTGAGGATGTTGCTGAGTTTTTCGGGGGTGAGCCCAATGTTGAGGCTGTACGCTACGCTGTTGTCGTCCAACACCACAGGCACACCCATGCTTATGGCGGGCTTGCCTGTGACTGGGCCCACAAAAAAATCGGTCAACACCGCCTGACGGGTGCTAAAAACGCGTTGCAATTGCGCTGGCGTGCCGCCAGTGGGCAATGGGCTGCCGTAGGGCACCAGTGTGTTGACGATTTGCTGGCCCGTGGCATCGGTGAGTACGTAGTTGTAAACAATCTGCGACTTCACCGCCTGCCGCGCCATTTGGTGGAACTGCCGCAAGTAGCCTTGGCGCAACGCCTCTGAAGTGGCCAGCACTTTCAGCCCCGATTCCACGCCGGTCAGCTCCCGGTCTATTCTGTCCACCATGTGCTGTGCCAAGTGTTGGGTGTCGTTGTACACCTGTTCTTTGAAGCGTTGGTAGTTGTCGTAGGCCAGCCAACCGTTCAGCCCCATGGTGGGCACCACACAGGTCAACACCAACACCACCAAACTGCGGCGCAGGGAAGTGGGCGTGCCTGTGGTGGCGGAGGATTTGGGGAGCATGGAAAAATGGTAGCAGATGTGGGGGGTACCACCAACGGGAAATGCCTTGCCCGAGGGAGTGCTGCAATAATGCCGCCCATCACGCTGTACCGTTTAGCGGTGGCGTTGCGTCCTTGTTCTCTGGGCATGGCACAGGGGGCAAACCCGATACAACAACTGGTGCGATCAACCTATGCAATCGAACGAATTTTCTCCTGAAAAGCTGGCCGTGCTGGCCCAAGCCGACGTGGCCTTGGCTTTGGCCGAGGATGTGGGTGCGGGTGATCTGACCGCTGCGCTGGTCGATCCGGCCCGCCGTGCCCGTGCCCGTGTGTTGGCGCGCGAAAGCGCTGTGGTGTGTGGTGCGCCGTGGGTGCAGGCGGCGGTGGCGGCGCTGGATCCCACCGCCCACATCACTTGGCACGTGGCCGAAGGCCAGCGTTGTGCCCCCGACCAAGTGGTGTTAGAAATTGAAGGCCAAGCCCAAGCGCTGTTGACGGCAGAGCGCACGGCGCTGAACTTTCTGCAAATGCTCAGCGCCGTGGCCACCAAAACCGCCGAGTACGTGCAGGCCGTGGCCGGTACCCGTGCGCAGATTGTGGACACCCGCAAGACTTTGCCGGGCCTGCGGTTGGCACAAAAATACGCTGTTACCGTGGGGGGTGGCACCAACCACCGCATGGGCTTGTACGACGCGGTGCTGATCAAAGAAAACCACATCGAGGCCGCTGGTGGTGTCACCGCTGTGCTGCAACGCGTGCAGGACAGCGCACCCGATGCCAAGTTTGTGCAGATTGAGGTGGAAACGCTGGCGCAGTTGGAAGAAGCCTTGCAGGCCGGTGCCCAGATGATTTTGCTGGACAACATGGATTTGCCCACCTTGCGCGAGGCGGTACGCCTCAACGCGGGCCGTGCCGTCTTGGAAAATTCGGGCGGTGTCAACTTGAACAGCGTGCGCGCGCTGGCCGAAACCGGCGTGGACCGCATCTCGATTGGTGCTTTGACCAAGGATGTGAAGGCGATCGACTACTCCATGCGCTTTGAGGCGCTGTAAGCCCGTCTGGCCCTTTTCCAACGCATTCATACCCCGACCATGACCGACACGACAGCCTCCTCCATCATTGAAGTGGATTACGAACAACCCGCCTGCACCACCCGCCACGCTTGGGCGCGGGTGCCGGTGGAACCTGGCCCCGAAGAACGTGCAGCGCTGAAGGACAAAATCCGCCGCTTGCTGAAAGAAAAAAACGCCGTCATGGTGTCGCACTATTACGTGCACCCCGACTTGCAAGATTTGGCCGAAGAAACCGGCGGCATCGTCAGCGATTCGCTGGAAATGGCCCGTTTTGGCCGCGACCATACCGCGCAGACGTTGGTGGTGTCGGGCGTGCGCTTCATGGGCGAAACCGCCAAGATCCTGTCGCCCGAAAAAACCATCCTCATGCCCGATCTGGACGCGAACTGCTCGCTCGATTTGGGTTGTCCGGTGGACGACTTTGCCGCTTTCTGCGACCAGCATCCCGACCGTACCGTGGTGGTGTACGCCAACACCAGCGCGGCGGTCAAGGCCAGGTCCGACTGGCTGGTCACGTCCAGCTGCGCGCTGGAAATTGTGCGCGCCTTGAAGGACAAGGGCCACAAAATTTTGTGGGCGCCCGACAAGCACTTGGGCGGCTACATCCAACGCGAAACCGGGGCTGACATGCTGATGTGGCAGGGCTCGTGCATCGTCCATGACGAGTTCAAAGCGTTCGAGCTGGAGGCGCTCATCAAGGAACACCCCGGCGCCAAGGTGCTGGTACACCCTGAAAGCCCTGCCGAGGTGGTGGCGCTGGCCGATGCGGTGGGTTCCACCTCCGCCATCCTGCACGCTGCCAAGACGATGGACGCGCAAGAGTTCATCGTGGCCACCGACAACGGCATGATGCACAAGCTGCGCACGCTCAATCCCGGCAAAACCTTTATTGAGGCTCCCACAGCGGGCAACAGCGCCACTTGCAAAAGCTGCGCGCATTGCCCGTGGATGGCCATGAACAGCTTGGCTGGGGTGGCGCAGGTGCTGGAAACGGGTCTGAACGAGATCCACGTCGATCCGGCGCTGATTCCGCGTGCGCGTCAGCCGATTGACCGCATGTTGGCCTTTACCGCCGCGCACAAGGCTGGCCAAGATGCTGGGGCACTGGTGCCCAACATCGGCGCGGCCTGATTTCTGTGGTAGCCCTGAAGCGCGTGGGTGCGCTTCAGCACTCGTCGGTGCTGTGGCCCGGTGCTGGTTGTGTGGGCACGTGGTGGCGCAGGCCGACTTGCTTGTTGTGCTCGTCCACAAACACCAGTTGAGGCTCGTGGGTGGCCACGTCTTTGTCGTCCACTTGTGCGAAGGACGCGATGATGAGCAAGTCTCCCACGCTGGCGCGGCGTGCGGCAGAGCCGTTGACCGAAATCATGCCAGAACCACGCTCGCCTTTGATGGCGTAAGTGATGAAGCGTTCGCCGTTGTTGATGTTCCAGATGTGGACTTGTTCGTTTTCACAGATGTTGGCGGCATCCAGCAAGTCTTCGTCAATGGCGCACGAACCTTCGTAATGCAGTTCGCATTGGGTGGTGGTGCAGCGGTGGATTTTGGATTTGAGCAGGGTACGGTACATGGAAACTTCTCCAACGGTGGGGTTGGATTGTGACAGATGGTGCGCGATTGTAGGCACACGCCCCACCTGTCAAGTTAGGGTTTATACCGTCCGATAGACTTCAGCGCCCATCTTCACGAATTCGATGGACTTGACTTCCATGCCTTTTTCCAGCGCCTCGGATTCGGCCAAGCCCTGTTTGGCGGCAAAGTCGCGCACGTCTTGCGTGATCTTCATCGAGCAGAAATGCGGGCCGCACATGGAGCAGAAATGCGCCACCTTGGCCGATTCCTTGGGCAAGGTTTCGTCGTGGAACGAGCGCGCCTTGTCGGGGTCGAGGCCGAGGTTGAATTGGTCTTCCCAGCGGAATTCAAAGCGGGCCTTGGACAAGGCGTTGTCGCGGATTTGTGCGCCGGGGTGGCCTTTAGCCAAGTCGGCGGCGTGCGCAGCCAGCTTGTAGGTGATGATGCCTTCCTTGACATCGTTCTTGTCCGGCAGGCCCAGGTGTTCCTTGGGCGTGACGTAGCACAGCATGGCGCAACCGTACCAGCCGATGGTGGCCGCACCAATGCCGCTGGTGATGTGGTCGTAGCCGGGGGCGATGTCGGTGGTCAGCGGGCCCAGGGTGTAAAACGGCGCTTCGTGGCACTGTTCCAGTTGCAGGTCCATGTTTTCTTTGATCATGTGCAACGGCACGTGGCACGGGCCTCCGATCATCACCTGCACGTCGTGCTTCCACGCAATTTGTGTCAGCTCGCCCAGGGTCTTGAGTTCGCCCAGTTGCGCTTCGTCGTTCGCGTCGTAAATGGAGCCGGGACGCAGGCCATCGCCCAAGCTGAAGGCCACGTCGTAGGCCTTCATGATCTCGCAGATTTCCTCAAAGTGGGTGTAGAGGAAGTTTTCCTTGTGGTGCGCCAGACACCATTTGGCCATGATGGAGCCGCCCCGGCTGACAATGCCGGTCATGCGGTCGGCGGTCAGGGGGACGTAACGCAGCAGCACGCCCGCATGGATGGTGAAGTAGTCCACACCCTGTTCGGCTTGTTCGATCAGCGTATCTTTGAAAATTTCCCACGTCAGGTCTTCGGCTTTACCGTTGACTTTTTCCAGTGCTTGGTAGATCGGTACGGTGCCAATCGGTACGGGCGAGTTGCGGATGATCCACTCGCGGGTCTCGTGGATGTTCTTGCCGGTGGACAAATCCATGATGGTGTCGGCACCCCAACGGATGCCCCAGGTCATCTTGTCCACTTCCTCGTTGATGGACGAGCCCAGCGCGGAGTTGCCGATGTTGCCGTTGATTTTGACCAGGAAGTTGCGGCCAATGATCATCGGCTCGCTTTCCGGGTGGTTGATGTTGTTGGGAATGATGGCGCGGCCACGGGCGATTTCGTCGCGCACGAATTCGGGCGTGATTTCCGCCGGGATGCTGGCACCAAAATTCTGGCCGGGGTGCTGGCGTGTCAGCAGGCGGGCCATTTTTTCACCCAGCGGGCCGGTGGCCTTGAGCGACTCGACGTATTCGGCGCGGCGCAGGTTCTCGCGGATGGCAATGTATTCCATCTCGGGCGTGATGATGCCTTTGCGCGCGTAGTGCATTTGCGTGACGTTGGCACCGGCTTTGGCACGGCGCGGCGCGCGGTGCAGGCCCGGAAAGCGCAGTTCGTCCAGCTTGGGATCGGCGGCGCGGGCACGGCCAAATTCGCTGCTCAGGTCGGCCAGCACTTCGGTGTCGTTGCGTTCCTCAATCCACGCTTGGCGCACGGCAGGCAGGCCGCTGCGGATGTCGATCTGGGCGTTGGGGTCGGTGTAGGGGCCCGAGCAATCGTAGACGTAGATGGGTGGGTTCTTTTCGCCACCAAAGCCGGTGGGGGTGTCGTGCTGGCTGATTTCGCGCATTGGCACTTGAAGGTCGGGGCGCGAGCCTTGCACGTAGATTTTGCGTGAGTTGGGCAGCGGTGCAATCGCGGCCGAGTCCACCTGGGCGGCGGCGGCGAGGAATTTTTCAGCGGGGGCGTTCATGGGCAATCCTTCGGGTGTGGGGGTGCTCCGAAGGGTGCTGCTGTCCGTGCTGGCAGGCGCTCTTCTTACGCCGGTGTGAACCGGATCAAGTTCGCGGGTTCGGTTCAGGCCGTCTCAGTCCACGCCGTGTGGACACCCCGGAGCGTTTTAGATTCTAGCGGTTCCGGCTTTGCCCTTGCTGTGGGCGTTGGTTTCAAGGGCGGGGGAGGCTGGCATCTTCTCGGATGCTGAATTGCCCACCTTGGCAGCTGTATTGGATGTCGCGCGCCACCATCTTTTTGATCATGCCCGTGCTGCCTTGGGTTTTGCGCACAAACAGCGACAGTTTGTTGCCCTGAAAGCTGTACGTACCCACGACCACGTCTTGCATCCGGTGTTCTTCGTTCTGGATATCGTTGGGGTTGCGCGTCAGTACTGCCAACCCATCTCCTGAGAGGCGGAAGTATTTGCCAAAGTCCGCCTGCACAATCTGGCTGTGGCATTGCTGGCTCAGTGCAGCACGCATCTGTTCACCCATGTACAGCCCCACCGAACCGGGCACGTAGGTGTCGAGGTTTTGAAAGTCGGGCACCAGCACGGAATGGCTCAGATCGCGTTCATTGCAGGTGGCCACACCGTTGGGGCCGGGTGGGCAGGTGAGCGGGCACAACTCATTGGCCACCCCGCGCAGCAGGTAGTTGACGTTGGTGATGCCCACCAGTTTGGGCAATTGTTGTGGGTTGCAAGGACCGTCCGATCCGGGAGAACTGGCACAACTCACCAGTGCCGCTACCAGCGGTATGCCTATGAACCCAAGCCGCCGGTAGCGTGCTGCCATGTTTTAGCCTCCAATGATTTTGAAATTGCGCTGACGTGGTTCTTCCAGCAAACCGTTGGTGAACCAGTTGGACGGAATTTGAATTTGGCCACTGGACACCACCATGCCGGTGTTGGTATCGATGACGCGCGCGTTGATGATGAGCTGGTCGTCCGAGTTCATGATGGTACCGGCCACCACGTTGCTCACGCCGTATTGTTCGCGCAGGTGGCGCACGTCGCGGCTGAGGGTGAATTCGCCATTTTTGTTGATGACGAAATTTTGCATCAAACGCGGCTCGTACACGCGCCAAGCGCGCACTTGCAGCTCGTGCATCAGGTTTTCGGCAATCAAGCGACCCAGCGGCGAGGTCTCGGCCAGATTGTTCAGGTTGGTGAAGCTGCTGACCAAGAACGACATGCTGGAATTTTTGCGGTCCAGATTGCGTTCGAGTTGGTCGGCCAAAAAGATGATTTTGGCCGCAAACTTGCCGGGAGCCGATTGCACTTGTTGCACCGGGATGCTGCCTTCGGTGAAGCACGGAATGGCGTGGCCCTGCACTGTGTAGCACTGTGCGTTGGGCGCGGGCACCACATTTTGCGCTTGTGCAAGGCTGGGCATAGCCAGCGCTGCGCTGAGGCCGAGCGCAGCGGAAAGACAAGAGAGTTTCATGGCAAAGCGTCCTGAACGGGTTAGCGGCGTTGGCAGGGCGATACGCGTACCGCACCAGACATGATGTGGTGGCGGTATTCCACCTGGTGGCTGTCGCAGGCCACTTCGCGGCTGCGGTGCGATACCGGGTAAGTGTCACAACCCGTGCCACACCAAGCATCGCGCGTGATTTCGTAAGTGTATTGGGTACAACCGCTGGCACACGGGTTGGCCACCACCACTTGGGCGGTAACAGGCACCACCATAGGTTGTTGTGCCACAGCGGTCACCACTTGCTGCGCTGCTGGCGCGCAGGCCACACCACCAACGCAGGCTGCACCACCTGGCCCCGCTACCACCACCTGTTGCGCTTGCAGTGCCGTCCCCCACAAGCCCAGCACCACAGTGCTGGCCAATGTCAAAAACAATTTTTTCATGTTATAGCCTCATGCTTCTCAGA
>JBLIZX010000031.1:0-7530 GCA_048860285.1 Macromonas sp.
CCGTGCATTTGCGCTTCCAGGCGGATGCGCGGCTTGCGGCGCACAAACAACGCACCTATGCCCTTGGGGCCGTAGCTCTTGTGGCCGGTCAGGCTCATCAAATCGATGGGCAACTCGGCCAAATTGATGTGAACGCGGCCCGTGGCCTGGGCGGCATCGACGTGGAAGATCACGCCTTTTTCGCGGCAGATGCGGCCAATGGCGGCCACGTCCTGGATCACGCCGATTTCGTTGTTGACGAACATGACGCTGGCCAAGATGGTGTCGGGGCGGATGGCGGCCTGGAAGGCTGCCAGATCCAGCAAACCATCGGGCTGCACGTCCATGTAGGTCACTTCAAAACCTTGGCGTTCGAGTTCGCGGCAGGTGTCGAGCACGGCCTTGTGTTCGGTCTTGACCGTAATAATGTGCTTGCCCTTGCCTTTGTAGAAGTTGGCTGCGCCTTTGAGGGCCAGGTTGTTGGATTCGGTGGCACCGCTGGTCCAGACGATCTCGCGCGGGTCGGCCCCGATCAGGTCGGCTACCTGGGCGCGGGCTTTCTCGACGGCGGCTTCGGCCTCCCAGCCCCAAGCGTGGCTGCGCGAGGCGGGGTTGCCAAAATGTTCGTACAACCACGGCACCATTTGATCCACCACGCGCGGGTCGCACGGGTTGGTGGCGCTGTAGTCCATGTAGATGGGGAAATGCGGGGTGGTGCTCATGGCGGAAGTAAAAAACAGGGTTGACTGTGACAAACAGGTGAAAAACGGTGCTGTGTGCGCCGCCCAGGTTTACTTGGCGGCCACCGCGCCGAGTGCAAACACCGAGTTGGGCGCATTCACGCGGATGGGTTTGACCACCGGTGCCGAGGAAATGGCGCGCTTGATGAGGGGCACATCGTCTACCACCACGCCCTTGGCCAACTGGTCGTCTACCAGTTTTTGCAGGCTGATGGAGGCCAGAAAATCGACCATCTTGGCGTTGAGCGCGGCCCAGAGTTCGTGCGTCATGCAACGGCTGCCCTCGCCCAAGCAGTTTTCTTTGCCAGCGCACTGGGTAGCGTCAATTGGCTCGTCCACCGACAGGATGATGTCGGCGATGGTGATGTCGGTGGCCTTGCGCGCCAAGGTGTACCCGCCACCAGGGCCACGGGTCGATTCCACCAACGTGTGGCGGCGCAGCTTGCCAAACAGTTGCTCCAAGTACGACAACGAGATGTGCTGACGCTGGCTGATGGCCGCCAGCGTGACCGGGCCGCTGCTTTGGCGCAGCGCCAAGTCGATCATGGCGGTGACGGCAAATCGGCCTTTGGTGGTGAGTCGCATCTGGCATTCCTTGCGGTAAAGGTGGCGTGTGAGGGGCGGGTCGTCTTATTCCGACTTGTTTTGTCAAGTATACCCTAAAACCCACTGTTTTTCTAGGGATTAGCCCCACCGGCCAGGCGTTCGCCACCGTGTGCGCCCAGCACGCGGTCTTTGAGCAGCGCAATTTGGTCGCGCACACGGGCGGCTTGTTCAAACTCCAAGTTGCGGGCGTGTTCCAGCATCTGTTTTTCCAGCCGCTGAAGGGTGCGCGAGAGGTCTTTTTCGGGCATGGCCACGGCGCTGGCCAGCACCTGTTGCGCCTGCGTGGTGGAGCGAACATCCTGAACAGCTTGGTCGCTGTGAACGCCGTCGATCAAATCTTTAATGCGCTTGACCACGCCCTTGGGGGTGATGCCATGCGCCTGGTTGAAGGCGATCTGCTTGGCACGGCGGCGTTCGGTTTCGTCGATGGCCTTGCGCATGGAGTCGGTCACGCGGTCGGCGTACAGAATGGCCATGCCGTGGAGGTGGCGCGCGGCGCGGCCTATGGTTTGGATCAGGCTGCGTTCGCTGCGCAGGAAGCCTTCCTTGTCGGCATCCAGAATGGCGACGAGCGAGACTTCCGGGATGTCCAGCCCCTCGCGCAACAGGTTGATGCCCACCAGCACATCAAACTGCCCCAGCCGCAGGTCGCGGATGATTTCGACCCGCTCCACGGTGTCGATGTCGCTGTGCAGGTAGCGCACCTTGATGCCGTTTTCGCCCAGGTAGTCGGTGAGCTGTTCGGCCATGCGCTTGGTCAGGGTGGTGATGAGCACGCGCTCGTTGCGCTCCACGCGCAGGCGGATTTCACTCAACACATCGTCCACCTGGTGCGTGGCCGGGCGCACCAACACTTGCGGGTCGATCAGGCCCGTGGGGCGCACCACCTGCTCCACCACCTGGCCGCTGTGCGTTTGCTCGTAGGTGGCGGGGGTGGCCGAGACAAACACGCACTGGCGCAAGCGGGCTTCGAATTCCTCGAACTTCAGGGGCCGGTTGTCCAGCGCGCTGGGCAAGCGAAAGCCGTAATCGACCAGCGTTTGCTTGCGGGCACGGTCGCCGTTGTACATGCCACCCAATTGTCCAATCATGACGTGGCTTTCGTCCAGGAACATGACGGCATCGCGCGGCAGGTAGTCGATCAAGGTGGCGGGCGGCTCGCCGGGTGCGCTGCCGCTGAGGTGGCGGCTGTAGTTCTCGATGCCCTTGCAGTGCCCGACCTCGGTCAGCATTTCCAGATCGAAGCGGGTACGCTGCTCCAGCCGCTGCGCTTCCACCAGCTTGCCAGCACCCACCAAGTCTTTGGAACGTTGCTCCAGCTCCAGCTTGATGCCTTCCACCGCCGCCAGCACCTGCTCGCGTGGGGTAACGTAGTGGCTGCCGGGGTACACCGCAAAACGCGCCAGCCGCTGCTGCATCCGGCCCGTCAGCGGGTCAAACAGGTGCAGCGCCTCGATTTCGTCGTCAAACAGTTCGATGCGCAGCGCCAGCTCCGAGTGTTCCGCCGGGAACACGTCGATGATGTCGCCCCGGACACGGAACTTGCCGCGCGTGAATTCCAGGTCGTGGCGCTGGTACTGCATCCGCACCAGTTGCGCGATGATGTCGCGCTGATCCAGCCGGTCGCCCACGCGCAGCAGCAGGATCATCTGGTGGTAGTTCTCGGGCTGGCCTATGCCGTAGATGGCCGACACCGAGGCCACGATCACCACATCGCGCCGCTCCAACAGGCTTTTGGTGCAGCTCAGGCGCATTTGTTCGATGTGCTCGTTGATGGCGCTGTCCTTCTCGATGAACAGGTCACGCTGCGGCACGTAGGCTTCGGGCTGGTAGTAGTCGTAGTAGCTGACGAAGTATTCCACCGCGTTGCGCGGGAAAAACTCGCGGAATTCGGCGTACAACTGCGCCGCCAGCGTCTTGTTGGGCGCAAACACCAATGCCGGGCGGCCCAGTTGGGCGATGACGTTGGCCATCGTAAAGGTTTTGCCCGAACCGGTCACGCCCAGCAGGGTCTGGAAGGATTCGCCCTGCCGCAAGCCATCGACCAACTGGGCAATGGCGGTGGGCTGGTCGCCCGCCGGGGCAAACGGCTGGCACAGCTCGAACGGGGAGCCGGGGAAGGTGACGAACGCTTCGGGGTGGGCGGCTGGCATCATGCAGCAGGATTATCCGTGCGGTAGGTAGGGGATCACAACGCCTCCAGTTGCGCCAGCGTGCGGGCGGCTTGCTCGCGCAGGGCGTATTGCTGTTCGGATGCCATTTTGTCCCAAGTGCGGTACACCATCGCCAGCCGGTGGTTGCCGCGCAACAGGGCACCGTGGCGGGCAAAGAAATCCCAGTACAGGGCGTTGAAGGGGCAGGCGCGCTCGCCAATCTTGGCGTTTTTGTCGTAGTGGCAGCCCTTGCAGTGGTCGCCCATGCGGTGCAGGTAAGCAGCACTGCTGACGTAGGGCTTGGTGGCCAAGCGGCCACCGTCGGCAAACTGGCTCATGCCCAACGTGTTGGGCGCTTCCACCCACTCGAAAGCGTCGATGTAGATGCCGAGGTACCAGCGGTGCAGCGCGTGTGGCTCCAGTCCGGCCAGCAACGCAAAGTTGCCAACCACCATCAACCGCTGGATGTGGTGGGCGTAGGCGTGTTGCAGCGATTGGCCGATCGCCTGGGCCACGCAAGCCATGCGGGTCTGGCCATGCCAGAACCAACCGGGCAACGGGCGCGTGTGGCCCAGCGCGTTGGCATGGGTGTAACCCGGCATGTGCGCCCAGTAAAAACCGCGCACGTATTCGCGCCAGCCCAGTATTTGGCGGATGAAGCCTTCCACCGCTGGCAGGGGTGCTTGGCCGTTGCGCCAAGCGGCCTCGGCGGCCTGCACCACTTCGCGCGGTTGCAGCAGCTTGACGTTGAGCGCGAACGACAGCAGCGAGTGGAACAAACGCCAGCTGCGGGACGACAGCGCATCCTGGTAGTCACCGAAATGGGGCAAGGCGTGGGCGATGAAGGCTTCGAGTTGCGCCAGTGCCTCGGTGCGGTTGACGGGCCAGCGCAAGGCCTGCGCTTGCGGATTGCCGAAATGGTCGGCCCCGCTGGCCACGATGGTCTGCCACAGCGCACGGTGGTCGTGGTGGGGGCGCAGGTCGGGTGATTCGGGGGGGGTGCCGGGCCAGGGTTTTCGGTTGTCGTGGTCAAAGTTCCACTGCCCGCCTTCGGGCTGGCCGTGTGCCTCCAGCAGCACGGCGTGGCGGCGGCGCTGGGTGCGGTAGAAGTGTTCCAGCAGCCACTGCTTGCGGCCCTGAAAGATTTCAGCGGCCTCGGTGCGGGTGGTGTAGAAGTGTTCGGTGTCCACCATCGCCACCGGCACGGGCGCGTTGGGTGCCCAGGCGGCCAGTTCGGCATCGAGTCGCCATTCGTCTGGGGCTTGGTACTGCACCGCGCTGGCACGGTAATGGACGATCAAAGCCTCCAAGTTGGCGATCAGCCGCTGTCGGTTGGAGGGATCGTCAATGGCCACGTAGCGCACGCGGTGCCCGGCACTTTTGAGCTGGCGCGCCAGCTCGCGCATGGCGGCAAAAATGGCCAGGATTTTTTGTGCGTGGTGGCGCACATAGTCGGTTTCTTGGCGCAACTCCATCAGCACGTACACCACGTCGGGGCACACGCGCTGGAACCAACTGTGCTGCGGATTGAGCTGGTCGCCCAAGATCAGGCGCAGGGTCGGGCCGTGCTCGCTCATGAGGCGCTGGCCCACAGGCGACGGTAGGCACCGTCGGGGTCGTAGTCGTGGGCCTGTTTGTCGGGATTGAAGCGGCGGCTACCGCGCGGGTCGGTGCCGCGCCCGCTCAGGTAGAGCCAGTTGCCTTGGTTGCTGTACGGGTCGTAGTCGAGCAGTTGCGCCTCGAACCAGGCGGCCCCGGCGCGCCAGTCGCAGCGCAGGTCGTGGATGAGGTAGCTGGCCACGTTTTGCCGCATCCGGTTGGACAGGTAGCCCGTGGTGGAAAGTTCGCGCATGCCCGCGTCGATGAAGGCGTGGCCGGTGCGACCCGCACACCAGCGCGCAAAGGTGACAGGATCGTGGGGCAATGGCGGTTGCGGGGCCAACAGGCCGCTGGCGCGGTACAGACGCGCACCGTATTTACGGTGCAACCAGCGGAAGTGGTCGCGCCACAGCAGCTCAAACCAGAGCCAGTAGGTGCTGTCGTTGGCACCGTGTGCGTCCTCGAACGTGCGGATGGCGGCCCAAGCCTGCCGCGCCGACAATGCCCCCGTGGCCAGCCAGGGTGACCATTTGCTGGAGTAATCGGCCCCCATCAAACCGTTGCGGGTGGTTTTGTAAGTGTGCGGCAGGCGGCGTTCGCAGTAACGTTGCAAGTGTGCCAGCGCGGCACGCTCACCGCCGTGGAAGGCAGGCTGCTGGCACGGAAACGCGGAGCGCGCATCGCTGGGCCAGTGGCCGCTGGGCGTTGGCGCGGGGGCATCGGTCGGGTGGCTTTGTACGGCGCTGCATGCCTGGGCCAGCAGCTCGGCAGGGGGTAACGGTGGCAATTGCCGAGGCACGGGCAACGGTGCAGGAGCCTGCACACGGGCGTGTTCCAGCTGCTGGCGAAACACGGTGAAGGTGTCGGGCACTTGCTCAGGGGCAAACGGCAGGCTATCGGGTGCCAACAAGGTGGATTGCCACACAGTCTGCACCCTGATGCCAGCGTGGCGCATGGCTTGCACGCTGGCCTGCTCTTCGGGCGCGGCAATATCCTCACATACCAGCGGCGGCTGGCCCAGGGCGCGCACCAGCGCAGGCAGCACGGTGACGGGGTCACCGTGGCATTGCAACAGGGTGCTGCCCAAGGCCGTGAGTTGTGCGGCCAGATCGCCCAGCGCGCTGTGCAGCCAAGCCTGGCGGTGGGGGCTGGTGCGGGCAAAGCCCCAATGGGTGGGCGCGTGCTGGGCTGGGTCGTGGACAAACACCGGCAGCAGCCAGCCACCTGTTTTTTGGGCCTGCCAAATGGCGGCTTGCAGCGCCAGTTGGTCGTGCAACCGCAAGTCGCTGCGGAACCAGAACACCACGCCGGACATTACACACTTTCTTGGTGGTGGGCGGTTTTGCCACCGCTGCGGCGGCAACGCTCCGAGCAGTATTTGACGTGCTCCCAGTCGCGCTCCCATTTTTTGCGCCACGTGAAGGGCAAACCGCAGCAGACGCAGACTTTGGTGGGCAGGTCGGATTTTTTACGCATTTTGTCCTAGACAAATTTGGTGTTGCTTTGTATATTAGCCCAAAACTTGGGCAATATGTCCTAACCATTTC
Source organism: Macromonas sp. (assembly GCA_048860285.1). Classification (GTDB taxonomy): domain Bacteria; phylum Pseudomonadota; class Gammaproteobacteria; order Burkholderiales; family Burkholderiaceae_C; genus Macromonas_A. The sequence goes on from JBLIZX010000031.1 coordinate 6,625, forward strand.
TTTTTTGTCGATGACAAACACCCACACACCAAGGCCACACGACATGAACTCCATTGCACTGGTAACGGGCGCAGCCGGCGGGCTGGGGCGGGCCATCACCCAGCAACTCGCGCAAGCGGGCTGGCAGGTGGTGGTGGTCGGGCGCGATGGCGCACGGCTGCAACAGGCGTTTGGCAACGCGCACCGCCACATCGTGGCCGATTGCTCCACCGCCGCTGGGGTTAAGGCGCTGTTTGCCACGCTCAAAGCCGAACAACGGGTGCCCACCGCGCTGGCGCACTGCATCGGCAACATCCGGCTGGGCGCGGCACACCGCATGGCCGAAAAGGACTTCAACGACTGTTTGAGTGCCAACCTCGTCAGCGCCTTCCACACGCTGGCGGGCTTTACTGGCCACCTGCGCGATGCGGGCAGCCCCGGCGCGGCGGTGTTTGTGTCGTCGGCGGCGGCGCGCATTGGCACCCCCAACCACGAGGCCGTGGCCGCCGCCAAGGCCGGGCTCGAAGGCTTGGTGCGCGGCGCGGCGGCCACCTACGCCAGCGCGGGCATCCGCGTCAACGCCGTGGCACCGGGCATGATGGACACCCCCGCCACCGCCGGCCTGATCAGCAGCACCACCACCCGTGAAGCCGCTGCGCGCCAATACCCCTTGCCCGGCATCGGCGATCCAGCGGAATTGGCGGCGCTGATGGTGTGGCTGCTGTCGCCACCCGCAGCCCGCGTGACCGGACAGGTCTGGTCGCTGGACGGCGGTTTTTCCACCATACGCCCGCTGGTGCGCTGACCCCCAGTACAGGAGCCCACGGTGACCGGATGGTTCAACCACTTGCCGGGGTTCCAGAAAACCCCCTACGGCACCGAGCGCGTGCTGCTGCGCCGCTTGCCGCGCATCACACTGCTGGGCAC
>JBLIZX010000032.1:0-11418 GCA_048860285.1 Macromonas sp.
TCGCGCCCCAGTTTTTGCAGCCGCACCAGCGCAGGCCCAGCCAGATTGAAGCTGCCCGCCACCACGTTGTCACCACGTTGTCTCGTCACAGGGTGCGATTCGCCGGTCAGCAGGGCCTCGTCCACCGTGGCACCGTCACTGAGCACCTCGCCATCGCCTGGAAACGCTTGCCCGGCGTGGATGCGCACCACATCACCTACGGCCAGCCGTTTGAGAGAAACGCTGTCAAAACCGCCGGTCGCATTCTGGCGTTCGCAACGTTCTGGCAATCGGTTCATCAGTGCATCCAGCGCGCCAGCAGTGCGGTCACGGGCCTTGAATTCGAGGTAACGTCCGCCCAGCAAAAAGAACACGAACATGGTGAGCGAATCGAACCACACCTCTTTGCCCCAAGGGCCAGCGGGGTCGAAGGTGGCCGCCGTGCTGGCCACAAAGGTGATGACGATGCCCAACGAGACCGGCGTGTCCATACCCACGCGACCCCGCTTGAGGTCGTGCCACGCGCTGCCAAAGAACGGCCCGCTGGCAAACAGCAGCACCGGCAGGCTTAACACCCAGCTGGCCCAGCGCAGCAGCTGGTCGATGTCGGCGGGGATTTCACCGGGTTCGGTGACGTAGGCGGGCCACGCGTACATCATGACCTGCATCATGCAAAAACCCGCCACAAACAAGCGCCACAAAGCTTTGCGGGTTTCGGCGAGCCGCGCACTCACACTCAGGGCCTGCTGCATGGGCAGCACACGGTAGCCCGCGTCCCCCACGGCACGGGCCAAATCCGACAAACGGGTGCGTGCAGGGTTCCAACGCACGGTCAGCCGCCGAGTGGCCGCATGGACTTGCGCCTGCGCCACGCCGGGCAGGCCTTCCAAGGCCGATTCGACCGCACCAGAGCAAGCGGCGCAGTACATGCCCTGCACCATCAGCACCGATTCCGACAGCGGCTGGCCATCGACCTCGCACGCTTGCGTGAAGTCTTGCTGCTCCAACGGGTCATCGAGCACGCTAAAGTCGTCCGTGACCGTCAAGGGGCCACGGTGGTCGGCCAGCCAACCTGTGGAAGCGACTGATGCAGCGGGCGAGGTGCTGGAAGAATTGGACATAGGCATAAGGGGAGAGCATCGGTTACGATGGCCTGCATTGGATCATCGACTTTGCAACAGGAGAACAACCCATGTACAAACGGATACTGGTGGCCACCGATGGCTCCGAATTGTCCCATGTGGCGGTGCAGCATGCCTTGCGTTTGGCACAAGCCACCGGCGCAGAGGTGGTGGCACTCAAGGTGGTGCCCAAATACCCACAGTCGTATTTTGAAGGCAGTGTGGTGCTGGCCGCCGAGGAAATTGAAAAGATTGAACAACAATGGCAAGCAGAAGCGGCTGCGATTGTGGGGGGTATTCAAACCGAAGCCAATGCTTTGGGTGTAAAGCTGCACCCCCTCACCGTGGCCGCCGACCTGGTGGCTGAAGCCCTGATTGCCACCGCACAAGCACACGAATGCGACCTGATTGTGATGGCATCGCACGGGCGCAAGGGCTTGCAGCGCCTGTTGTTGGGCAGCGAAACCCAACAAGTGTTGACGCACTCGCACATCCCGGTGCTGGTGCTGCGTTAAACGTTGCTGTTATACGCCCATTTGACCCCCTCAAACCACGCCCAACTGGCCCCAGCCGCGCTCACACCGAGCAACAGCATGACCGCATTGGGGGGATCAAAAAAGAACAAGCGGCCAATATCGGGAACTCCCACCACCACAGCAAGTACGGTGATCGTGGTCAGTGCCACCCAGCGGAAGTAAGGGTTAGGAAGGGCAGCATTGCGCCACAACACAAAGCCACCGGAACGGTTAGAATAAATCAAACAGAGGTTGGACAATACCAGCGCCGTGAAAGTGACTGTGCGTGCCATGTTGTCCGACGCGGTGGTCAAGCGCACACCCGCATACAGCGCCAGCAGTACCGCCAGCAAACCCATCCCTTGCCACAAAGCCCGACCTACCACGTCCATACCAAACAACTTGGCATCAGGGCGACGCGGCGCGCGGCGCATGGCACCTTCCTCCAGCGGCTCGGCCTCAAACACCACAGAGCAGGCTGGATCAATGATGAGTTGCAAAAACAGGATGTGCACTGGCATCAACAACATGGGCCAGCCCAACACGACCGGCATGAAGGACAGCCCGACAATCGGCACATGCACCGCGACCACAAAGGCGATCGCTTTGCGCAGGTTGGCAAATACGCGTCTGCCATAACGCACAGCGGTCACGATAGAAGCAAAATCATCGTCCACCAGCACCAAAGCCGCCGCCTCGCGCGCCACATCGGTGCCACGTGCGCCCATGGCCACACCAATGTGGGCCGCCTTGAGTGCCGGGGCATCGTTAACGCCATCGCCCGTCATCGCCACAACTTCGCCTTGGGCCTGAAACGCTTGCACCAAACGCAATTTGTGTTCAGGCTGCACTCGGCAGAACACATGGACATCGGCCAAACGGGCCAAGAGTTCGGCATCGCTCAACGCCATCAATTCGGTGCCGGTCATGACCCGACCATCTTCCACGGGTAAGCCTACCTGCCGCGCCACCGACATGGCAGTGACAGGGTGATCACCGGTCATCATCACCACACGAATGCCCGCCGCACGACATTCGGCAATGGCTTGGGGCACATCGGGCCGTACTGGGTCTTGCAGTGCCAGCAAGCCCAAAAATTTGAAGGCAAAGTCGTGCTGGTTACCGGGCAACGCAGCCACCCCAAACGTTGCCTGGGCCACCCCCAGCACACGCAGTCCCTCACCTGCCAAGGTTGCCACTTGCGCGGCAATGCTGGCACGGGCCACAGCGTCGAGGTGGCACAAATCCACCACAGCTTCAGGAGCTCCCTTGGTCGCAATCATCAACGTGTGGTGGCTCGGCGAACGCCAGACGCGCGACATGGCCAACATGTCCGCCGACAATGGGTAGTCTTCTACCAACGTCCAGTCGTCGTGCAGGTGCTCGGTATCGCCCAACCACAACCGTCCTGCCTCCAAGATGGCGGTTTCCATTGGATCAAACGCACGTCGATGGCTGGCGAGCACCGCAAACTCCAGCACAGCGTGCAGAGCTTCTGGCACTGGTGCGGTCTGGGGCTGTGCGGCATCGTACATGGCGACAGGCGACCACAACCGCCGCACCGCCATACGGTTGGCGGTGAGAGTGCCGGTTTTGTCCACACACAATACAGTGGTGGCTCCCAGCAACTCTACCGCAGGAATACGTCTGGCCAATACTTTTTCACGGGCCAACCGCCAAGCTCCCAGCCCCAAAAACAGCGTTAGCACCACCGGCAATTCCTCCGGCAGAACGGCCATCGCCAGCGTAATTCCGGCCAACAGCCCCTGCACGGGATCGTGCTGCACCAGCCAATACACCAGGGCCAAAACACACGCCAACACTGCCCCGGCACTGGCCACCCACTTAACCACACGGGCTGTTTCACGCTGAACGGGGGTAATCTCGGGGCCAAGTCCTCCCAAGGTACGGCCTATGCGCCCCAAAGCACTGTTGACACCTGTGGCCACCACCAAGCCACGTGCGGTGCCCTGCGTGACCAGCGCACCGGAAAACACCGCCGCTGGGCAGTTGTCACCCGGCTGTACAGCGGTACCGCTGGCCCAAGGTGTGGCTTGCTTCAAGACCGGTACCGACTCTCCGGTCAACAACGATTCGTCCACGGCCAAGCCAGACGACTCAAGCACATACAAATCGGCCGGAACGCGATCACCTTCGGCCAACAGCACCACATCACCGCACACCAACTCCCGCCCAGGCACCCGGCGCGGCTGACCGTCGCGCAACACCAAGGCACGTGGGCTGGACAAATCACGCAGTGCTTCCAATGAACGTTCGCTGCGACGTTGCTGCACAAACGTGATGCCCATGACAACGACCACGAAACCCAACAGCATCAGCGCCTCGTGACGGTCCCCCAACAACATGTATACGGTGCCGCACACCGCCAACAGCAGAAACATCGGTTCGCACACCACATCGCGCAACAGGCGCAGCATACTGCGCGGTTGGGACACCGGCAGCTCGTTGGGCCCATCCTGTGCCAGGCGCTCACAGGCCTGGGCGGTGCTCAGACCGTCGGACATGGAGATCAGGCACTGAATTCGGTCTGGTACTGCTGGCGCAACAGGTTTTTCTGCACTTTGCCCATGGTGTTGCGCGGCAAGTCGTTGACGATGAAGCCGCGCTTGGGAATTTTGAAATGGGCCAACTGGGTTTTGAGGGTAGCCAGCAGCGCATCGGCCTCCAACGTCGCACCGGGTTTTGGCACGATCAGCGCCACACCCACCTCGCCAAAATCGGGATGTGGCACCCCCACCACGGCGCTTTCTGCTACCCCGGACAACTCGTTGAGGTAGCCTTCGACCTCGGCGGGATAGACGTTGTAGCCACCGCTGATGATGAGATCCTTGCTGCGCCCCACGATCGTGACGTAACCGCGCTCGTCCTGTCGCCCCACATCGCCGGTTTTAAACCAGCCGTCGGCGGTGAATTCTTCCTTCGTCTTTTCGGGCATGCGCCAGTAACCGGCAAACACGTTGGGGCCGCGCACCTGAATGCCACCGATCTCGCCCGTCGGCACTGGTGCGCCCGTGTCATCCACCACACGCAAATCCACCCCCGGCAGCGGGAAGCCAACCGTGCCGCCCCGGCGCTCGGTTTGCCCACCATAACGCGCGTCGGCGCGGTAGGGGTTGGAGGTGAGCATGATGGTTTCGCTCATGCCGTAGCGTTCTAGAATGGTGTGGCCGGTGCGGGCTTGCCAGTCGTGGAATGTTTCGATCAGCAGCGGTGCGGAACCGGAAATGAACAGCCGCATGTGGCGGGCGACCTCGGGGGTCAAGGCCGGTTCGGCCAGCATGCGCACGTACAACGTGGGCACACCCATGAACACGGTGGCACGCGGCAACAGGCCAATCACGGTCTTGGGATCGAACTTGGCACACCACAACATGGGGCTGCCATTGAGCAATGCGGCGTGGATGGCCACAAACAGGCCATGCACATGGAAGATGGGCAAAGCGTGGATCAACACATCGCCCGGCTGCCAGCCCCAGTAATCTTTGAGCATGACCGCGTTACTGAGCAAGTTGCCGTGGCTCAACATCGCGCCCTTGCTGCGCCCGGTGGTGCCGCTGGTGTAGAGGATGGCGGCCAAGTCATCCGGCTGTTTGAGCGCGGGCGTGTGCTCGGTACTCTGGTGGGCAGCACGTTCCAGCAAGGTGCCGGTGCGGTCGTCGTTGAGTGTGAACACCGAGGCCGTGCCGGCCTTGAACGCAATCTTGCTGACCCAACCGAAGTTGACACCGCTGCACACCACCACGGCAGGTTCGGCATCGGTGATGAAGTATTCGATCTCGGCCTGTTGGTATGCGGTGTTGAGCGGCAAAAACACATAGCCCGCACGCAAGGTGGCCAGGTACAAGGCCATCGCTTCCACCGATTTGTCCACCTGCACCGCCACCCGCGCACCGGTGGGCAGTTGCAACGAGGCCAGCAGGTTGGCCATCTGCGCCGTGAGCTGGTCCAGATCGCGCCAACTGTAACGCTGGCCGGTATCGGTTTCCACCGCTGTGGTCTCCAAATCGGCCGGGAAAGCGGCGCGCAAGGCAGCAAACACGTTGTGATTGTTCATTTTCGTCTCCAAAATCTTCAGGCGGCCTCGGGCCGTGGCTGACGCTGCGCCCACCACCACAGCAACACACCCACCAATACCATCGGCAAACTGAGCCATTGGCCCATGCTCAATCCCAAACCCAGCAGGCCCAAATGGGCATCGGGTTCGCGGAAAAACTCCATACTGAAGCGGGCCATGCCATAGCCGATCGAAAACAGCGCCGACACCTCGCCCAAGCGGCGCGGACGCTGGGCGTACCACCACAACAGCACAAACAGCACCAGCCCCTCCAGCGCAAACTGGTACAACTGCGACGGGTGGCGCGGCAGCTCCCCGGCACCTCGAAACACCATGCCCCACGGCAACGACGGATCGGCCACACGGCCCCACAGCTCCCCATTGATGAAATTGCCAATGCGCCCCGCCGCCAACCCGGTGGGCACACACGGAGCGACAAAGTCCATGACTTGCAACCATGGGCGCTGGCGACTGCGCGCAAACCAGACCATCGCCAGCAGCACGCCCAGCAAGCCGCCGTGGAAGCTCATACCGCCTTCCCACACTGCGAATGCCTTGAGCGGGTGGGCGAGGTACTCCAGCGGTTTGTAGAACAACACATAGCCCAACCGCCCGCCCAGCACCACACCCAGCACGCCTAAAAAGAGCACATCCTCCACATCGCGCGGTTGCCACGCGGTACCGACAAAGGTGGGGTGGCGCAAGCGGCGCAAGCCCAACCACCAGAACAGACCAAAAGCGGCCAGGTAGGTCAAACCATACCAATGAACAGACAACGGCCCCAGTTGCAGGGCCACCGGATCAATTTGCGGGTGCATCAACATGGCCCGCATTGTGCCCTGAAAGCCACAAGCCCCTGTGGGGCACACAGGGGCTTGGCGTCACGGGGCCAGCGGCCCCAACAACGGCGTCAGTCGTCCAGCAACGACAGGTCGCGCACCGCGCCCTTGTCAGCGGAGGTGGCCAGCTTGGCGTAGGCCTTGAGCGCAGCCGACACCTTGCGCGGACGCGGCTGGGCCGGTTTCCAGCCTTTGGCATTTTGCTCAACACGGCGCTGGGCCAGTTCTTCGTCCGACACCAGCACGTCAATGCTGCGTTGGGGGATGTCGATGCGGATACGGTCGCCATCGCGGATCAAACCAATCGCGCCACCCGCTGCCGCTTCCGGCGACACGTGACCAATCGAGAGACCCGAGGTGCCGCCCGAGAAACGGCCATCGGTCAGCAGCGCGCAGGCCTTGCCCAGGCCCTTGGACTTGATGTAGCTGGTGGGGTACAGCATCTCTTGCATGCCGGGGCCGCCCTTGGGGCCTTCGTAGCGGATCACCACCACGTCACCGGCCACCACCTTGTCGCCCAGGATGTTCTCCACCGCCTCGTCCTGCGACTCGAACACGCGGGCGTTGCCCTCAAACACCAGCAGGCTGTCGTCCACGCCGGCGGTCTTGACGACGCAACCGTCCAAGGCAATGTTACCGTGCAGCACCGCCAGCCCGCCCTCTTTGGAGAAAGCGTGATCCAACGAACGGATGCAGCCCTCAGCGCGATCGGTGTCCAGACTGGGCCAGCGGCTGTTTTGGCTGAAAGCCACCTGGGTCGGCACACCACCGGGGCCCGCCATGTAGAAAGTCTTGACCGCATCCGACGGGTTGCGCGCGATGTCCCATTGCTCCAGCGCGTCCTTCATGGTCTTGGCGTGGACGGTGGGCACATCGGTGTGCAGCTTGCCCGCACGGTCCAGCTCACCCAGAATGCCCATGATGCCACCGGCGCGGTGTACGTCCTCGATGTGGTACTTGTTGGTGTTGGGGGCCACCTTGCACAGCTGCGGCACTTGCAGCGACAAACGGTCGATGTCCTTCATCGTGAAGGGAATGTCGGCCTCTTGCGCAATGGCCAGCAGATGCAGGATGGTGTTGGTGGAGCCACCCATCGCAATGTCCAGCGTCATGGCGTTCTCGAACGCCTTGAAGCCGATGGCGCGCGGCAACACACTGGTATCTTCTTGCTCATAGTAACGCTTGCACAACTCGACCGCCAAGCGGCCAGCGCGCTTGAACAGTTGCTCACGGTCGGCGTGCGTGGCCACCACGGTGCCGTTGCCCGGCAGGCTCAAGCCCAAGGCTTCGGTCAGGCAGTTCATGGAGTTGGCGGTGAACATGCCGGAGCACGAACCACAGGTCGGGCAAGCCGAACGCTCGATCTCGGCCACGTCGGCATCGCTGACCTTGTCATCGGCGGCCATCACCATAGCATCGATCAAGTCCAGCTTCTTGATTTCGATGGTTTTGCTGCCCGGTTTGGTCAGTTGTACCTTGCCCGCTTCCATCGGGCCACCCGACACAAATACCACCGGGATGTTCAACCGCATAGCCGCCATCAGCATGCCGGGGGTGATTTTGTCGCAGTTGGAAATGCACACCAGCGCGTCGGCGCAGTGGGCGTTGACCATGAACTCCACCGAATCAGCGATCAAATCGCGGCTGGGCAACGAGTACAGCATACCGTCGTGGCCCATGGCAATGCCGTCGTCCACCGCAATGGTGTTGAACTCTTTGGCCACACCGCCAGCGGCTTCAATTTCACGCGCCACCAACTGGCCCAGATCCTTCAAATGGACATGACCCGGTACAAATTGGGTAAAGGAATTGGCAATGGCAATGATGGGCTTTTGGAAATCCTCGTCCTTCATGCCCGTGGCACGCCACAATGAACGGGCACCCGCCATGTTGCGGCCGGCGGTAGAGGTTTTGGAACGGTAAGCGGGCATGTTCAGGGCACCTTGTGGTTGCAATTCAAACAAAAAACGGAAACAGCGGCAATTATGTCGCAGGGTGTCAATCTTTCAACGGCGGCAAGCCCATGCGTTTGCGTCCCTTGTTAAGCTGGTCGCGCTTACGTTGCTCCATTTTTTTTTCTGCCTGCCGCCGGGTATACCCCGACATATCGGCCACCCACCACCACACCGCAGCCAACCCCAACGGGGACAACACCAACCACCAAGGCCAAGTGGCCACCGGCATCCAACCCAAGTATTTGGCCACTACAAACAACAACCCCAACGCCAGCAAATACATCACCACCCCTTTTTGAACATGGGTAACACCCAACACCAGAATGCAACAAGTGGTAATTTTTACCATTCAGGCACTGGTACCCCGATAAAATGCCCACATTGGCCTACTTGGGCATTCTGACGCAAGGACTTCACCCGTGAAACGCGCTCTTCTGATTTTGCTGACCAGCACCGTTGTGGCGCTGCCCACATTGGCCAGTCCGGATTTGGCCAAATCGAAAAATTGTATGGGTTGTCATACGGTAGAACGCAAATTGGTCGGGCCGTCGTACAGAGATATTGCCAAGCGGTATGCGGGAGACACCACCGCTGCCGACAAACTGGCGGTGCGCATCGTGCAAGGTGGTTCTGGGGTGTGGGGCGTGATTCCCATGCCCGCTAACCCCCAAGTGAGTGCCACCGATGCACAGAAACTCGCCAACTGGATCCTGGAACAAAAATAATCCTGCCAATTCGACGGTCTTTCTAGACGATCAGGATGCAAAAAACAACAAAAAGCCCGCATCAGCGGGCTTTTTTGTGAACTGGTTTGCAGTGGAGGAGGTTTAAGTGCCCCCTCCTCTGCCGCGCTACGTCACATCAGTTGGTTTTGGCCAACTGTTCGAGGATGTGCGGGTTTTCCAGCGTCGAGGTATCTTGCGTGATGGCCTCGCCTTTGGCAATGCCGCGCAGCAAACGGCGCATGATCTTGCCGGAACGGGTCTTGGGCAGGTTCTCGCCGAAGCGGATTTCCTTGGGTTTGGCAATCGGGCCAATTTCGTGGGCCACCCAGTTGCGCAGTTCGTTGGCCAGTGCCTTGGCTTCGTCGCCGGTGGGAACCGGACGCTTGAGCACCACAAAAGCCACAATGGCTTCACCGGTCAGGTCATCAGGACGGCCCACCACAGCGGCCTCAGCCACCAGATCGGTCTTGGCCACCAGTGCCGATTCAATTTCCATCGTGCCCATGCGGTGGCCCGACACGTTCAGCACGTCGTCGATACGGCCTGTGATGCGGAAGTAACCACGGTCTTCGCTGCGCACCGCGCCGTCACCAGCCAGATAGTAGCCCTTGAGTTCTTCGGGGAAGTAGCTCTTTTTGAAACGCTCCGGATCGCCCCAGATGGTGCGGATCATGGACGGCCACGGCTTTTTGACCACCAAAATACCGCCTGCGCCATTGGGCACGTCGTTGCCGGTTTCGTCCACGATGGCGGTGGTGATACCCGGCAGCGGCAGAGTGCAGGAACCCGGCACCAGCGGCGTAGCACCCGGCAGCGGGGTGATCATGTGGCCACCGGTTTCGGTTTGCCAGAAGGTGTCCACAATCGGGCAACGCTCGCCGCCGATGTTCTTGTAGTACCACATCCAAGCTTCGGGGTTGATGGGCTCACCCACCGAACCCAGCAAGCGCACGCTGGACAGATCCCAGTTTTTCGGGTGTACTTTTTCGTCGGTATCGGCGGCCTTGATGAGGGAGCGGATCGCCGTCGGTGCGGTGTAGAAGATGGTGCACTTGTGGTCTTCGATCATCTTCCAGAAGCGGCCAGCGTTGGGGTAAGTCGGCACACCTTCAAAGACGATCTGGGTCGCACCTGCGGCCAGCGGGCCATAAGCCACGTAGCTGTGGCCGGTGATCCAGCCGATGTCCGCGGTACACCAGAACACATCGTCGTCCTTCAAGTCGAAGGTCCACTGCATGGTCAGGTTGGCCCACAGCAAGTAGCCGCCAGTGCTGTGCTGCACGCCTTTGGGCTTGCCGGTGGAACCAGAGGTGTAGAGCACGAACAACGGGTGTTCAGCGTCTACCATTTCAGCCGGGCACTCGGTCGACTGGGTGGCCATCTCTTCGTGCATGAAGGTGTCGCGGCCTGCCACCATGTTGACGGCGGTGGGGGTGCGTTGGAACACAATCACGTTTTTGACCGAAGGGCAATCGCCCGCTTCCAGCGCCTCGTCGACGATGGACTTGAGCGGCAGTTCTTTACCACCACGCATTTGGTAGCTGGCGGTCACCACGGCCACAGCACCCGCGTCTTGAATGCGGTCTTTCAAGGCACCCGCCGAGAAGCCACCGAACACCACGCTGTGGGTAGCGCCAATACGGGCACAAGCCTGCATGGCCACCACACCTTCCACGGTCATCGGCATGTAGATGACGACACGGTCACCTTTTTGCACGCCTTTGGACTTGAGCACGTTGGCGAACTGGCTGACCTTGGCCAGCAATTCTTTGTAGGTGACTTTGGTGACTTCGCCGCCGTCGGCTTCAAAAATGATGGCCGTTTTGTTCTCGGTGGGGGTACCGATGTGGCGATCCAGACAGTTGTACGAAGCGTTGAGCTCCCCGTCGGCAAACCATTTGAAAAACGGCGCGTTGGACGTATCCAGCGTCTGGGTAAAAGGCTTGTGCCAGGTCAGCACTTCACGGGCACGCTTGGCCCAGAAACCTTCGAAATCTTGTTCGGCCTCAGCACACAGGGCGTTGTAAGCGTCCATGCCACCGATGCGAGCAGCAGCAACAGTAGCGGCACTGGGCTCAAATACGCGGTTTTCAACCAAGGTGGACTGGATGGCGGACGAAGGTGCGGACATGCAAAAGTCTCCTGTTTATACGTGGGAATGTCTCGGGGACTTACTGTGCGCGGCCTCTCTGACGAGGCTCTTACAAGG
>JBLIZX010000033.1:0-6073 GCA_048860285.1 Macromonas sp.
GCTGGCGTCTTTGCGTGCTTGGCGCACCAGCGTGCGCAGGTGCTGCACATCGGTGTTGGGGGCTTGTGCCAGCCAGTCGGTCAAGGCGTTGTCGTCGGCGATCAAGCGGTCGCGCCATTGTTCGGCTTGGTGCAGGCGCAGCGTGTCTTTGGCGCTGCCTTGGTGCTGCACGTCGAGCGCGGCTTCAATCGCGGCCACGGTGTCGGCATCGAGCTTGCGCATCAGCTTGCCGATGTACTGCATCTGGCGGCGCTTGCCTTCAAAGTTGGTGATGCGCTTGGCCTCGGTCAGTGCGTCCAGCAGTTGATCGGACAGTTGCAGTTTGTTGAGCAACCCTTTGCGCAGCGTCAGCAGCTGTTCGCCCAGGTGCTGCAAGTGCTCGCTGTGGCGCTTGAGGTCGGTTTTGCTGGTCTCGGTATCGCCTTTGAGTTCGCGTTTGAGTTCCAGATCGAGTTCGCTGCCGTAAGCAACGAAATGGCCTTTGACAAAGTAGCCTTTGGTGGGTTTGCGTGACATGCCAAGTATCATAGCCCTTGCCATGAAAAAGACGCTTGCCTCTCCCTCCAAAAAACATACGCCGCCAGTTGCCTCTGCCCCAGCGGCTGGTTTCCAGTTCAGCCGTGCCCAGTTTGAAGAATTGTCCGACTTGGCCCTGACGCACGCCCGCCAGTTGGGGGCCAGCGATGCCGGGGTTGAGGTCTCCGAAGGCGCGGGCCTGAGTGTGTCGGTGCGCAAAGGCGAGCTGGAAAACGTGGAGCGCAACCGCGACAAGTCGCTGGGCGTGACCGTGTACCTGGGCCAGCGCCGGGGCAACGCCTCCACGTCGGACTTTTCGCCCGCCGCCATCCGGCAAACGGTGCAAGCCGCCTACGATATTGCCCGCTTCACCGCCGAAGACCCGGTGGCCGGTTTGCCCGATGAACAGGATGTGGCCAACGAATACCCCGACTTGGACTTGTTCCACCCTTGGGCCATCAACGCTGAAGAGGCTGTGCAGTTGGCGCTGCGTTGCGAGGCGGCCGCCTTTGCCACCAGCAAGCAGATCACCAACAGCGAAGGCGCGGGCGTGTCGGCGCAGCAGTCGCATTTTTTCAGCGAGCACATGCGTGGCGGCGAACGCGGTCGACCCGGCATTTTCCGGGGCGGCTACGCCAGTTCGCGCCACAGTTTTTCCGTCGCCCCGATTGCAGGCAAGGGGGCGAAGATGCAGCGCGATCACTGGTTCAGCTCCATGCGTGCGCCCCACGAGCTGGCCAGCCCCGAGGCCGTGGGCCGTTACGCCGCCGAGCGTGCCTTGGCGCGCCTGAACGGGCGCAAGATTGCCACCACCGAATGCCCGGTGCTGTTTGAAGCGCCGTTGGCCGCTGGGTTGCTGGGTGGTTTTGTGCAGGCCGTCAGTGGCGGTGCGCTGTACCGCAAAACCACCTTTCTGGCCGATTGCTTGGGCCAGCCGGTCTTTCCCGAGCACGTGGACGTGCTGGAAGACCCGCACATTCTGGGAGGCAAAGGCAGTTCACCGTTTGACGATGAGGGTGTGCGCACCGCTGCGCGCCCAGTGGTGACGGCGGGGGTGGTCAACGGCTACTTCTTAAGCACTTACTCGGCGCGCAAATTAGGCATGCGCACCACCGGCAACGCAGGGGGGTCGCACAACTTGTTCCTCACCAGCCGCTTGACCCAGCCGCAGGACGATCTGGACGCGATGTTGCGCAAGCTGGGCACCGGCCTGTTTGTCACCGAATTGATGGGGCAGGGCGTGAACTACGTCACCGGCGATTATTCGCGTGGTGCGGCGGGCTACTGGGTGGAAAACGGCCAGATTGTGCATCCGGTGGAAGAAATCACCATTGCGGGCAACCTCAAAGACATGTTGCGCGGCGTGGCAGCGATCGGGGCCGATGTGTACGGCTACGGTGCCAAGAATGTGGGATCCATCCTCATTGACCGGATGAAGGTGGCGGGGAGCTGATGCTTTTCGCCTGGCCCACGCGAACGCGGTTGCGACCACTGTTTTTGGCTTGGTACAACGCGTCGTCGGCTTCTTGCAGCAGTTGGTACAGGCCTTCGGCGCGCTGTGGCACGCGCGCTGCCACCCCCAATGACACCGTGACCACCGGCGCGGCGCTGGAGCCGCCGTGCGGAATCCCGAGTTGGAACACCTCGGTGCGGATGCGTTCCGCTTCTTGCAGCGCGCCATTCTCGTCCACGCCGGGCAGCACCACCACAAATTCCTCGCCGCCGTAACGGGCAGCCAGCTCCCCGGCACGGCGCACGCTGCGTGCCAGCACGGCGGCCAGGCGGCGCAGGCATTCGTCCCCAGCGGGGTGGCCGAAGTGGTCGTTGTAGGTTTTGAAGTGATCTACGTCGATCATCACCACGGCCAACGGCAAGCCTTGGCGCACGGCGCGTTGCCATTCCTGCGCCCATACTTGGTCAAACTTGTGCCGGTTGGACAGGCCGGTCAGACCATCGGTGTTGCTGGCAATTTCGAGTTGCTGGTTGGCGGCTTGCAGTTCGGCGGTGCGTTGCTGTACCTTGGTTTCCAGTCCTTGGTTGGCCAGTGTGATTTCACCGCGCAGGCGCACCTGTTCGTCCAGTTCCTGTTGCAAGCGCCGGGAATATGTGCCACCCACCCACAACAGCAATCCCAACGCACCCAGCCGCAACACCAGCATGGTGTGCCGCCATTGTTCAAACCGTGTTGCCACTTCGGTCAGTTCTTGGCTCAGCGCGCTCACTGCGCTGTCGGTGTCGATTTCGTAGATTTTACGCGCCATCAAGTAGCGGTCGTCAAACAGCAGTTGGCGGGCCGCTGCCCAAGCATCGGCCCGTACCAGGGCGATGGCCTGTTGTTCTATCTGCCGCAGCTCGGTTTGGTGTTCGTTCAACGCGGCCACTTCGCTGCTCAATGCCAACCCTTGGGTTTGGGCGCTGACCTCGCGTATGGTGCGGTCCAATTCGGCGTTGACTGTGTCGTAGGTGCTGGCCCGCAGTGGGTTTTGTTCCAGCACCGCAATCGTGAGCATGCTGGTGAGCTGTTGGTTGAGGCGCAGCATGCGCTCGAGCCGGGTGCTGACCTCCAAGTGCTGGCGGTGCATCTGGTCGTTGCGGCCATCCACGTAAAAACTGACCACAATGGTGAGCAACAACACCACAACCGCCACATGGATGCTACGCAAAAAGCGCATGGTGTGAACCTGTGGTGTAGAAGGTCAGTGCAGCAGCTTGTCGGCTTTTTGCCGCAGCTGGGGTGGTATGGTCACGCCTTGTTGGCGTGCGGCCTGCTGGTTGATGACAAAGCTGTATTTTTCGACCGGCCCCCACGCAATGTTGCCCGGTGCCACACCTTTGAGCACCAATGCCGCTTTTTTGCCAGCGGCGTAGCCCACCAAAAAATAGTCCATGCCATAGGCGGCCACGGCACCTCGGGCCACGCTGTCCACATCGCCCGCAAACACGGGGGTGCGGTGTTGTTCACACACCTTCACCAAGGCCTCAAAGTTGGCCACCGTGGTGTTGTCGGAGGTGATGACAATGGCTTGCACTTTGCCCATGAGTGAGCGAGCGGCCTGCTCTACCTCTTGGCTGTGTTGAATGGTCACTTCGACCAGTTGTAGGCCCAGTTGGTGTGCGGCTTGCCGCATGGCCTGTACATGGGTGACAGAGTTGATTTCGTCCGGGTTGTAAATGGTGCCCCAAGTTTTGGCCTTGGGCACAAATTTTAGGTAGGTTTCCATTTGCAAGAACACGGGCCATTGGTCGCTCACGCCGGTGACGTTGTTGCCGGTTTTTTGCCCCGGTGTGCTGTCTGGGGGGACGATGCCCGCTTTGACCGGATCGGTGACAGAGGAAAACACCACCGGAATCTTGCTGCCGGTTTGCACCATCGCTTGTGTGGACGGGGTGGCAATGCTGTGCACCAAATCTACCCGGTCGGCCACAAATTGGTGGGCGATGGCTTGGGCCTGATGGAGACTGCCTTGCGCGTTTTGCCGGTCGTACACCACGTTGACACCTTCTTTGAAGCCGGCACTGGCCAGCGCCGCCTCAAAGCCTTTTTCGTCGGCATCCAGCGCCGCATGGGAGGCAATTTTGGTGACCCCAATCCGGTACACCTTGGGCCCAGCTTGTGCCAGCGACGATCCACACAAAACCCACGCCAGCGCAGCGCACGCCAATGCACGCGGGCTGGCGATTGCCATTTGTGTCAGCCATTGTGCCGTGGTGCGCATGTGAAATCCGTGCTGGTTGCCAATGTGTTACAAGCGTAACACACCCTGAGCGTATCTCCCACGGGTTATCAAATCATGCGGTTTGCCTACGGTGTTTCTGGCAACGGTTCAACCGCAACCTGCTGCGACAGCAAGTGTGAGATCACGCGTTGCGCTTGTGTGATGGCTCCGCTGCTCCAAAACCGCAAGGCAGCGGTGTTTACATGGGGGCCGTGCAACAGCCCCTGTTGTTGCAAGCGGGTGGCCAGTTGCCGGGCCACGGCGGCCGCGGGATCGATGATGCGCACCTCTGGCCCGGCCACTGCGGCAATCACGGGGGCCAGAAAGGGATAATGCGTGCAGCCCAGCACCAAGGTGTCGGCGTTTTGGGCCAGCAGGGGGTGCACAAACTGTTGTACCAGCGCCACGGTGGCCGTGCTGTCCAATTCGTGCCGTTCCACACATTCCACCCAGCCAGGGCAGGCTTGCAGCAGCACGCGCACGCCTTGGCCGTGTTGCTGCACCAGTCGCGCTAGGCCTGGGCTGGCCACGGTCTGGCGTGTGGCCAGCACCCCCACCACGCCGCTGCGGGTGTGCAGCGCAGCGGGCTTGACAGCGGGTTCAATCGCCACGATGGGCAGTTGCGCAAAGTGGGTACGCAGGTGTTGTATCACCAGCCCAGTGACGGTGTTGCACGCCACCACCACCGCTTTAACGCCTTGGGCTAACAGGAATTCGATGATGTACCGCGAGCGTTGCTCGATGTAGGCCGCGTCCTTGTCGCCGTAGGGCGCGTGGCCCGAATCGGCGACGTAGTACAGCGTCTCGTTGGGCAGGGTGTGCCGGATTTCGCGCAGCACCGACAGCCCGCCCACGCCGGAATCGAACACGCCGATGGGGGCCGATGCTGTGCTGTGCATGGTGCTGCGGCGGTAGGGCTGGGGGGCGATCAGCCCGCCAGTGCGGCCTTGACAGCGGCGGAGACCTGCCCCATGTCGGCCTTGCCCGCGAGTGCGGCTTTGGCGGCCCCCATGAGCTTGCCCATGTCGGCGGCGGTGGGGGCCCGGCCCAGTTCGGCGCTGATTTGTGCCACCAGGGCTTGCACGGCGGCTTGCACTTCCTCGGCGCTCAGGCGTGCGGGCAGGTAGGCTTGCAGCACGGCGGCTTCGGCTTTTTCGGTGTCGGCCAGATCGGTGCGGCCCGCTTGTTCGAACGCGGCAATCGAATCTTTGCGTTGCTTGAGCATCTTGTCCACCACCGCGACCACGCCCGCATCGTCGA
Source organism: Macromonas sp. (assembly GCA_048860285.1). Lineage (GTDB taxonomy): Bacteria > Pseudomonadota > Gammaproteobacteria > Burkholderiales > Burkholderiaceae_C > Macromonas_A. The sequence continues at coordinate 5,493 of JBLIZX010000033.1, forward strand.
GCGTGACGCGCTCATCCACCTCTTTTTGCTTGATGGCGGCCAACAGCAGGCGGATGGTGCCCAGACGCTGCGTGTCCTTGGCGCGCATGGCGGCTTTCATGTCGTCGGAAATTTGGTCTTTGAGGGCCATGGCAGTGGTGCGTAAAAAAGGGGTCAAAAAACAAAAGCCCGCTTGAGCGTCCTCCAGCGGGCTGTGTGAAACCGCTGCGAGGCGCAGCAGATCAACGGTGTGGCAGCAGTGCCTATCAGTACAGACGCTTGGGCAGCTGCATGGAACGCACGCGCTTGTAGTGGCGCTTGACGGCGGCGGCCTTCTTGCGCTTGCGTTCAGCGGTGGGCTTTTCGTAGAATTCGCGGGCACGCAAGTCGGTGAGCAGGCCCAGTTTTTCAATGGTGCGCTTGAAGCGGCGCAGGGCGACGTCGAAGGGTTCGTTGTCTTTAACGCGGATGGTGGTCATTAGCTAATGATTTCAATGATTGCGCCGACTGGCAGTCAAAGGAAGATCGGGCCTTTTACGTTCAGGGTCGGCAGTTGTCCCCGTCTTGAAGTGATCAAGGCCGACGGGGTTTGCCAGCAAAGT
>JBLIZX010000034.1:0-4235 GCA_048860285.1 Macromonas sp.
CACCTCCACCGCCGACGACCACACCGGCATCCACTTGGGCTACAAACCGGCGCACATCCAAGCGGTGCTCAACGCAATGGAAGGCGTGACCACCGAAGGCACCTCAACCAAAGTGTTTGCCGGCGCACCCTACCGCAGCGGCGGCAAGACCGGCACCGCGCAAGCCGTCACCAGTGGGCAAAAAGACCGCTACGACGCACGGCGGCTGGAAGAACACAAGCGCGACCACGCGCTCTACATTGCCTTTGCTCCCGCAGAAGATCCCAGCGTGGCGCTGGCGGTGATTGTGGAAAACGCGGGCTTTGGTGCGGGCAGCGCGGCCCCGATTGCGCGGCGCGTGTTCGACTACCTGTTGCTGGGCCACTACCCCAACGAGGACGACATGAAAGCCACCCAACAAGGCCACAGCAGCCGCCCCATCGGCACACCGCGCAAGGCGATTGACGTGGACTGGCCCCCATTGAGCGCCCCGTAGTCCCGATCAGACCCGCGAGCGGGCAAAAAAAAGCCCAACCGTGTGGGTTGGGCGAATCCTTAGTGGAGGTCGTACCGCCGTTAAGCGATCATACCCCTGCATTTTAACCGAGGATACGGGCTTCCATCTTGGCCTTGGTGTCCACCAATTCTTGCGGCAGGTGGTAGGCCAGCTTGTTGAAATGCTCGGTGTGCAGGTCGAGTTCGGCCTTCCAGTCGGCGGGGTTCATGTCGGTGACGGAAGCGAACTGTTCGCGGCTGAAGTCCAAACCGTCCCAAGTGATTTCGTCGTAGGTCGGGCTGATGCCGAAAGCGTGGTCTTCGCCTTGCACTTTGCCTTCAATGCGGTCGATCATCCACTTGAGCACGCGCATGTTGTCGCCGTAGCCCGGCCACACGAACTTGCCATCAGCACCCTTGCGGAACCAGTTGACACAGAAAATCTTAGGCAGGGTGTGGCCCGATTCTTCCAGCTTGTGCTCCATGTCCAGCCAGTGCTGGAAGTAGTCGCTCATGTTGTAGCCGCAGAACGGCAGCATGGCAAACGGGTCGCGGCGTACCACACCTTGCGCACCAAAGGCAGCGGCGGTGGTTTCGGAACCCATGGTCGCGGCCATGTAGACACCTTCCATCCAAGTGCGGGCTTCGGTGGCCAGCGGCACTGTGTTGGAGCGGCGGCCACCAAAGATGAAGGCATCGATCGGCACACCGGCTGGGTCGTCCCATGCGGCATCCAACGCCGGGTTGTTGGTGGCGGCCACGGTGAAGCGGGCGTTGGGGTGGGCGGCTTTGGCACCCGTTTCTTTGGCGATTTGCGGTGTCCAGTCCTTGCCTTGCCAGTCGATGGCGTGGGCCGGAGCGTCGCCCATGCCTTCCCACCACACGTCGCCATCGTCGGTCAGCGCGACGTTGGTGAAGATGACATCCTTGTCCAAGGAGTTCATGCAGTTGGGGTTGGTCAGGGTGTTGGTGCCCGGGGCCACGCCAAAGTAACCGGCTTCGGGGTTGATGGCGTACAGCTTGCCGTCGGCGTGCGGCTTGATCCAAGCGATGTCGTCACCGATGGTGGTCACGTTCCAACCATTCAAACCTGCCGGCGGAATCAGCATGGCAAAGTTGGTCTTGCCACAGGCGCTGGGGAAAGCGGCGGCCACGTGGTACTTTTTGCCTTCGGGGCTGGTGACACCCAGAATCAGCATGTGCTCGGCCAGCCAACCTTGGTCGCGGCCCATGGTGGAGGCAATGCGCAGCGCCAAGCACTTCTTGCCCAGCAGCGCGTTGCCGCCGTAGCCCGAGCCATACGACCAGATTTCGCGCGTTTCGGGGTAATGCACGATGTACTTGGTGGTGGGGTTGCACGGCCAAGCGCTGTCTTGTTGGCCTGCGGCCAGCGGTGCACCCACGGTGTGGACGCAAGGCACGAAGTCGCCATCGGCACCCAGCACGTCGTACACGGCCTTGCCCATGCGGGTCATCAGCTTCATGTTGGTCACGACGTAAGGGCTGTCGGTCAGTTCCACACCAATTTGCGCGATGTGCGAACCCAGCGGGCCCATGCTGAACGGAATGACGTACAGGGTACGGCCAGCCATACAACCGTCAAACAGCGGCTTGAGGGTAGCGCGCATCTCGGCAGGAGCCATCCAGTTGTTGGTCGGGCCTGCGTCTTCTTGCTTTTCGGAGCAAATGTAGGTGCGGTCTTCCACACGGGCCACGTCGGACGGATCGGAGCAAGCCAGGTAGGAGTTGGCGCGCTTGGCCGGGTTGAGCTTTTTCAGGGTGCCCGAAGCCACCATTTGCTCGCACAGGCGGTTGTATTCCTCTTCGCTGCCATCGCACCAGACGATGTTGGCGGGTTTGACCAGATCGGCAATTTCTTGCACCCAAGCAATCAGCTTGGCGTGTTTGACGTAGGCGGGCACGTTCATGGGGAAGACTCCAAAGGTTGAAAAAGCGGATGTGGAAAAACGTCGCACGTCAAACACTCAACCTGTGCAACGGTTTTCCAAATCCTGTTTTCACAACACCGGGGCCGACCAAGGGGGTGCGGTATTTTACGCATGGTCGGCAAAATGTGTGCGAAAAAGTGGCTGTTGGGGCCATTTTTAGGTCAATCGCACCTTTTTGGTGCAAGCCTACGCTACCTCAGCGGCCACCACCCGCACCACGTCGGCACCGTAGGCTTCGAGCTTTTTGTGCCCCAAACCGGGGATGCCCGCCAACTCGGCCACACTGCGGGGCTGGCGTTCGGCAATGGCGCGCAAGGTGGCATCGTGAAAAATGACGTAGGCGGGCAGGTTGTGCTCACGCGCCACCCCAGCACGCCAGGTTTTGAGTGCGGCCAGGGTCTCACGGGCGGCGGTGTTGAGGGTGGCTTCGCTGGCGGCGGTGGCACGCTGGCGTTGCACGCGGTCGCGCAATCGGGTGCGTGGCTCGGTGCTGGCCACGCGCAGGCGCACTTCACCCTCGCCCTTAAGCAGCGGGCGCGCCGCCGCACCGAGTTGCAGCGTGTTGTGGTACTGGCCATCGACCCACACCGCCCCGCGGGCGATGAGCTGGCGCAGCAAGCGTCGCCAATCGGCCTCGGCCAAGTCGGCACCAATGCCAAAGGTGCTCAAACGCTCGTGGCCGTGTTGCAACACCTTGTCGGTGCGCTTGCCACGCAGAATGTCGATGATGTGCCCTGCCCCAAACGCGATGCCACTGGCCTGCTGCACCCGGTACATGCAGGAAAGCCACTTGCGCGCGGCCTCGGTCGCGTCCCACGTCTGCGGCGGGTGCAGGCAATTGTCGCAGTTGCCGCAGGGCGGGCTGGTTTCGCCAAAGTAGGCCAGCAAGCGCACACGGCGGCAGTCGGTGGCTTCGGCCAGCGCCAGCAGCGCATCGAGCTTGCCGCGCATGACGTGCTTGAACTCGTCGGTGGCGGGGCTGTCGTCGATCATGCGGCGCTGGTTGACCACGTCTTGCAAACCGTAGGCCAGCCAGGCCTGGGCCGGTTCGCCATCGCGGCCCGCCCGGCCCGTTTCCTGGTAGTAACCTTCAATGTTCTTGGGCAAGTCCAAATGCGCCACAAAACGCACGTCGGGCTTGTCGATGCCCATGCCAAACGCGATGGTGGCCACCATGACAATGCCGTCTTCGCGCAAAAAACGGTCTTGGTGCCGCTGGCGCAGCGCCGCGTCCAGCCCGGCGTGGTACGGCAAGGCGTTAAGGCCCGCCGCGGCCAGTTGTGCGGCCACGTCCTCCACCTTGCGCCGCGATTGGCAGTACACCACCCCCGCATCGTGCGCGCGCTGACCGTTAACGGTGTGACTGTGTTCGTCGCGGATGAAACGCACCAGCTGTTGCAGCGGGCTGTCCTTCTTCTCGGCGATGGTATAGCGGATGTTGGGCCGGTCGAAACTGCTGACAAAGTGTTGCGCCTCTTGCAGCCGCAGTTGCTGCACGATGTCCTCGCGCGTCAAAGCATCGGCGGTGGCGGTCAAGGCAATGCGGGGCACACCGGGAAACCGCTCGTGCAGCGCGGCCAGGCCCCGGTAATCGGGCCGGAAGTCGTGGCCCCACTGGCTGACGCAATGGGCTTCGTCGATGGCAAACAGCGCCAACTGGCCACGCTCGTGCAGCGCGTGCAACTGAGCCATGAAACGCGGCGTGGTCAGGCGCTCAGGGGCGGCATACAGCAGCGTCAATTCGCCCCGGAACAGGCGGCGCTCGACCGCGTTGACTTCGTCCAGACTGAGGCTGGAGTTGAGGTAGGCGGC
>JBLIZX010000035.1:0-5634 GCA_048860285.1 Macromonas sp.
CAAAGCTGAAGCCGTCCAGTGCGGCTTGTTGCACGGCGGCCAGCACATCGGGGTGGCCGTGCCCCAAAATCATGGGGCCCCAGGAACCGATGTAGTCGGTGTAACGCTGACCGTTGGCATCCCACATGTACGCGCCTTGGGCGCTGCCCAAGCCCACGCGCAGGCCAGTCATCACTTCATCGAACACCAGCAAAGCGCCGTACTGGGTGCAAAGTTCGCGGCAGCGGCGCATGAAGGGCACGCTCGCACGCACGAAGTTCATGTTGCCCGCGATGGGTTCTATCATCAGGCAGGCCAAGTCGTTGCCGTGGGTGTGGAAGGCGGCTTCAAGGGCTTCGAGGTCGTTGTAGGGCAACACCAAGGTGTGCTGGGCCACTTCAGGCGGTACGCCCGCGCTGGTGGGGTGGCCAAAGGTGGCCAAGCCAGAGCCTGCCTTGACGAGCAGCGCATCGGCGTGGCCGTGGTAGCAGCCCTCAAACTTGATGAGCATTTTGCGCCCGGTAGCACCACGGGCCAAACGGATGGCGCTCATGCCCGCTTCGGTGCCGGAGCTGACCAAGCGCACCATGTCGATGCTGGGCACGAGTTTGACGATTTCCTCGGCCAGTTCGATTTCGCGTTCGGTGGGCGCGCCAAAGCTAAAGCCGTCCAGTGCGGCTTGTTGCACGGCGGCCAGCACATCGGGGTGGCCGTGCCCCAAAATCATGGGGCCCCAGGAACCGATGTAGTCGGTGTAACGCTGGCCGTTGGCATCCCACATGTACGCGCCTTGGGCGCGCTGAATGAAGCGCGGTGTGCCGCCCACGGCTTTGAAAGCGCGCACAGGGGAGTTGACACCGCCCGGAATCAGGGTTTGGGCGCGCTCGAACAGAATCTGGTTGTGGTCGGTGGTCATGGGGTGTGGACTGGGACAGACGCGGTGCCGCGCAAAAGCGCATGGCAGGCTAGATACAATGAAACCCATTCTAAAACAAGCAACCTTGTAACAAAATGAGTGCAAACAAAACTTGGATGTGTCTGATTTGTGGCTGGATTTACGATGAGGCCACTGGTGCGCCCGAAGAAGGCATTGCCCCCGGTACCCGCTGGGAAGATGTGCCGATGAACTGGACTTGCCCCGAATGCGGCGCGCGAAAGGAAGACTTCGAGATGGTGCAGCTCTAAGGCACCACGGGGGCGGGTTCGCTCCCGGATGGCAAATGGAGGCCTTGCGGTGACGTTGCGGGCGTTTCAAGCCGAGTTGGCACGCAAATTGGCCGCTGCGAGCGAGCGTGGGCCGGGTGCCGATGGCATGGGGGTGGTGTTGCACGGTGTGCGTGCTTGGGTGCCGCTGATGCAGGTGGCCGAAGTGGTGATACCGCAGCCGTTGCAGCGTGTGCCACGCACCCAGCCGTGGGTGTTGGGTGTGGCCCATTTGCGCGGTGGCGTGGGGCTGGTGGTGGACTGGGCGCGCTGCCTGGGGTTGGTGTCCGACCCAGCAAGGTCCGCGTTGTCCCAAAATCTTGGCCACTGGTTGGTGTTGGCTTCGGACTTGGGGGTGAACGCTGCGTTGCGGGTAGACCGTTTGCTGGGATTGTCCAACCCTGACAATTGGCGGTCGGTGTTGCCTGTGCCACCATTGCATCCAGCGGTGCCCCAAGTTTGGCACGATGCGGCTGGTGAGGTGTGGCACCGCCTGGATTTGCAACGGCTGGCCCAATCGCCCGATTTTTTGAACCCGCACCTGCCCCCACCCACGAGGAGTGCCGATGCTTGATGTGTTGCGCCAGCGTTGGCATCGGTGGCGTAGCCACCCGGCGGAGCCAGCGAGGCCATTGGCTGAACCTGTGCTGGAGCCAGGCGAGAGCAGCACGCCGCCACCCAGCATCCCACGCGCTGCGCAGTTGCCGCCCGTGTTGGATACCCCAGTGTTGCCGTTGCCCATGCTGGGTACACCGCCAGTGCAGGCACTGCAACGTTGGTTGTGGGCCGGGTTGGTGTTGACCGGGGTGCTGGCCGCTGGTTCGGCCAGTTGGGCATGGCGCGAAGGTCAAGCCGGTTGGCAGGACAACGGCAGTGCCTTGTTGCCATTGGCCGAGCAGGTGGTGGTGCAAAGCCACACGCTGCGCCAAGGGCAGCCATTGGCGCAGCGCGTCACGGCCAGTGCCCGCCAGTTGTGGGAGCTGACCCCGGCTTGGGACAAACAGGCGCAAGCCTGGCTGGCGGCGTTGCCGTCCAAGGCTTCGGCGGGCGAGGTGGTGGCAGTGGCCAAAGCCAGTGCCGGGGTGGAGCGCGTACGCTGGGCGTTGCAGGCGGTGTTGCACCCCGAGGGGATTCGCCCCGAAGCGGTGTTGGAGCTGGCGCAGGTGCTCGAAGCCTTGCACGCGCACACCGAACAGGCCTTGGCCACGCCGGGTACCGCCACCGCCCAACTCAACAGCCCTGCGCGCAAGACCGCGTTGGCACTGCAAGCGGCGGTGGCATCGGCGCAAGGCGAAGTCCACAGCTTGGCGCAGCAAGCACCGCAGTTGCAAGCGTTGCAAGCGGCCCGCCAAGCGGTGCTGGACGGTGGGGAACGCTTGGGCACAGGGGTGCAACGGGCGTTGAGCGGTGTAAACACTGGCCAGTCTTGGTGGTTGGCCACGCTGGTGTTGGCGGTATTGGCCCTGTGCTGTGGTGTGGCGTTGGTCGCGCTGCGGCTGCGCGGCCGTAGCCGGCACCCAGGGCAGGAGGCTGTCCAGTTGTCGCAGGTCTCCACTGAGCGGTCGCGCGATCTGCGTGACATGGATCACCAAGATGTGGTGAACATGGCGGCGCGTATCACGCAAATGTCGGTGCAGGCCCAGGGTTCGGCCCAGGTGGCACGTCAGGCGTTGCAGGTGGTTGAAATCGGCGCACAGTCGGTGCAGGATGTGGCCGGTGGCTTGGGCACCTTGCGCGAGCAGATACAGGACGCGGCCCGGCGCATTCAACGGCTGGGCGAGTCGTCGCAGGGATTGGACGACATTGCCGGGCAAATGGCCGACCTTACTGAGCAGACGCACGTGTTGGCCCTCAATGCCGCGATTCAGGCCGCGTCGGCGGGTGAGGCGGGGCGCGGTTTTGCGGTGGTGGCCGAAGAGGTGCAGCGTTTGGCCGAACACTTGACCGGTGCTGTGCGCCAAATGGCCGCGCTGGTGCGTACCATTCAGGGTGATACGCAAGACGCGGTGCAAGCGGTTGAGCGTTCCACCCACGAGGTGGCGGCTGGGGTGCGGCTGTCTGATCGGGCCAAAACGGCATTGGCCGACATGGATCGCTTGTCGCGCCAAGTGGCAACGCTGGCGGAGCAAATGGCCGTTACCACCCAGCGCGAAGCGATCACCGCCGACAAGATGCAGCGCATTTTTGCCACGTCCACTTGAGTTTGAGCATTTGAATGGACGCGACACCGATGTCTTGCCCGCCACAGGCGTGGTTGATGGACGATATCGGCACCACTTTGCAGGCGATAGACACTGGGGTGCAGGCGTTTGTGCAGCAATGCACCCATGCCCGCACCACCGATTTGGACGAGGTGGATCCCATCCCATTGCGTTTGTTGCGCCAGCGGTTGCAGCAAGGGGTGGGCGCACTGGCGGTGCTGGAGTTGGATGGTATCGCCACCACTTTGCGCGCCTTGGACGGTGTGCTGGCGCGGTTGGTGTACAAACCCGCATCGGCCACCCCCAGTTTGGCCGACGCGGTGACGCAGGGGGTAGCGGCGGTGTGGCGGGCGTTGCAACACCGGGCGCGGGGCACACCATGCCCCGAGCTGGCGTTGTTTTCTACTTACGAAAGCTGGCAGAAGCTTGCGGGTGCGGCTGCCATCCACCCCGCCGATTTGTGGCAAGCCCCCGCGTGGGCCGCACCTTGGGCATGGCCTGAGGGCAAAAGTTACCAACCCAGTGCGGCGGTGCGTGCGCACTGGGACCGGCTGATTTTGCCGTTGGTGAAAGAACGCCATCCACGTGCTGCTGCCACACTGGCCCAATTGTGTGCTGGGCTGGGCCGTGGCTGCGCCAATGTGGCTGCACCCAGTGTGTTCTGGTTGGCGGCGGCGGCGTATTTTGAGGCGCTGGCCGCCCACGCTTTGCCCAATGATGGTTACGTTTGGCGCACGCCATCGCGCATTTTGCGCCAGTACGTGCAACTGGCCCAAGGTAGCCACACCGGCTTGACGGCGCTGACGCACGAATTGTTGTTCTGGTCTGCCCAAGCGTTTGTGGGGCAACCTGCGGTGGCCAGCGCCCCATGTTGGAGCACGTTGCGCCAAGCTTGGGGTGCCGCCTTGCCTCCGGTGTGGGATTACCACGATCCTGTGCCCGCTGTGGATGCCACGCCGCCCGGCCCCATGCCTGCCACGGCAGAACTTGTGCCACCCGATGTGGTGCAGCATGATCCTAACGACGTTGCCGACCCGTTTCCCCGTGCTGTAGCAGGGGGGGCAGATCCGCTGCTGTTGCAAGTTTCAACCGAATGGTTGGAGCGCCTGATGTTGCACACTGGCGACGTGATCCTCAGCCGTGCCCAGTTGGAAGCCCATTGTCACACCATGCAACAAGCCTGCCGTGATATGGCCAGCCATTTGGACCGGGTGCGCCTGCAATTGCGCGAGTTGGAGCTGCACCATGCCACCGCCCAATCTGCCGCGCAGGGCGCAACCACGCGTGACCCCTTGGTGCTGGAGCGTGGTACACAGGTGCAGGAGTTGACCCGTTTGTTGGTGGAATCGGTGGAGGATGTGGCCACGGTACAAAGCAGTTGGCAGCGAGCGTTGCTGGGTACCGAAACCGGTTTGGCGGCGCAAGCGCGCCAGACCCGTGAATTGCAACGAGAGGTGCTGCGCACGCGCCGGTTGGCGACCGATACCATTACCGAACGCTTGCGCCGTGTGGTGCAACAGGCGGCGCAGGCACAGGGTCAACCGGTGCAGTTTGAAGTGCAGGGCGGGGCACTGGTGTTGGAGCGCGATTTGCTCATGCGTTTGTTGCCCGTGTTGGAACACGTGTTGCACCAGTGGGTGGTGCATGGGGTGCAGCCTTCAGCCCAAGGCAAAGCCACCGACCAGCCCCCACAACGCCGTTTGACGTTGGCTTGGCGGCAGCAGGGCCACGACATGGTGGTGACGTTGAGCCACGATGGGCTGGGTTGGCGCGCAGAGGCTGACACCTTGGCCGGTGCCGCTGAGCTGCTGTGTCGATTGGGTGGGCAGCTGACTTGTGTGCCCAGCGCGGGCGTGGGTGCTCGCCTAGAATGGGTGTTGCCGTGGTGTGCCACCGTGACGCGGGTGGTGTTGTTGCGCGTGGCCGATGTGGTGCTGGCCGTGCCCACACCGTGGGTAGAGGTTGTGTTGCGCGCTAGCGCACGCCAAGTGCAGGCGGCCCGCGCCAGCGGTGTGTGGGTCATGCCGTCGGGCGGTACGGTGCCTTTTGACAACGGGGGCCGTGTGTTGGGTTTGCGCCAAGAGGTCGATGGTGTTTCTGAACACTTCACCAATCCTTTTACAGGTGTACACCACCAGCCGGTGCTGGTGTTTCACAGCACGGGCCAGCGCGTGGCTTGGCATGTGGACGAGGTGCTGGGGCACCAAGAAGTGTGGGTAAAACCACCGGGGCCGCAGTTGACCCACCTGCC
>JBLIZX010000036.1:0-12171 GCA_048860285.1 Macromonas sp.
GGCGGTGCGCGGCGGGTCAACGGGTGGCATTTTGACCAAGCATTGGCGGATGTGTGCCAGCCCGGCTTCGCGGGCGCGGTCTTGCGCATGCGAAATGTATGCAACAACGTTGACCAAAAGCATCGCTGAGAAAAAAAGGAAATTTTTGCGGACAAAATGTCCGCAAAAATTCCCAGATAATAGCGCCCATGCAAAATCCCGATAACCACAACCACACGGCAATACTTCATCAACTCAGGCGCACAAAATCACAGGCTGACATTGCCAAAGAGCTCAATGTTGATGTCCGTACCATTCGGCGCTGGGAAGGCGGTGCCAGCGAGCCGCCCGCTTACGTGTCCGTGGCACTCAAGCAGTTGCTGCCACCAACAGCACCGCCTGAGGTTCAGGCCAACGATTTCAAATTTATTGACCTTTTTGCCGGTATTGGCGGCATTCGACTGGCTTTCGAAAAAATCGGGGGGCGATGTGTTTTTACCAGCGAATGGGACAGCTACGCCCAAAAAACATACCGTGAGAACCACGTCAGCCACGGCCATGAACTCAACGGAGACATCACCGGAATTGATGCTGCCGACATTCCAGACCATGACGTTTTGCTGGCCGGTTTTCCCTGTCAACCCTTCTCGATTGCGGGGGTTTCCAAAAAAAATGCCTTAGGCCGGTTGCACGGGTTTCAGGATGAAACCCAAGGAACGCTTTTTTTTGATGTGGCGCGCATTATTGATGCCAAGCGTCCTCGGGCGTTTTTGCTGGAGAACGTGAAAAATTTGCTGTCTCACGACAAAGGGCGGACTTTTGATGTCATCTGCCGCACTCTGAAAGACGCACTGGGCTACCAGATTCACTACCGGATTATCGATGGAGCGCACTTCACGCCCCAGCACCGTGAGCGTATTTTGATTGTTGGTTTTCGCGAACCCGTGGCTTTTGACTGGAATGCTATTCCCCTGCCACCCAAAAGAAGCCGGTTGCTGGGGGAAATTTTGCACAAAACCGATGGTTCAGAACCTTTCCTGCCTTGGGATGACAACCGGTTTTTTGACCACTCTGCTGGCAAGGTACAAGACAAATACACGCTATCGCCCAAACTGTGGGCCTACCTGCAAGCCTATGCTGAAAAACACCGAGCGAAAGGGAATGGTTTCGGGTTTGGCTTGGTGGATGCCAACAGCGTCACACGAACCCTGTCCGCCCGTTATTACAAGGACGGCTCAGAAATTTTGCTGTACCAAGGCGAGGGCAAAAATCCACGTCGCTTGACCCCGCGTGAATGCGCCAGGTTGATGGGATTCAGCGACGATTTCAGGATCCCTGTCTCCGACACACGTGCCTACAAACAGTTTGGAAACTCGGTGGTGGTCGATGTGATGGCGCACACGGCTCAACTGATGCAACGGTTTTTGGTGCCAGACACCGTTGGCATTGACATCGGGGGCAATGCCCATGTCCTATGACAAAATCAGCGACTACTTTGAGGGCGTGGCGGCCAAGTACCTCAGTGCGGTGGATGCCGATCCTGGACGTTCTAACGGCCACGAAATTGGGGGGTTGCCTTCGGTCGGTTTCAAAGACTACTTGGGGACTCCGAAAAAAGACGAAGAATTCCGATTTCGTGCCAAGCAAGTCTATATCAGCGACGAGTTGCAGGCACCGGTCATGGATGACAGTTGTGTCACGTGGTACGACGCGCGTCGCAAACAGCCGCACAGATCACCAGAATATCGTCTTTATTATTACGATAGCCACGTCACCGATTGCATTGCGCCCGGCGATTTTTTCTTGGTGGCCAAACTGCGCCCAGGGGTGTTGCCCCCAAGTGCCATGCCACATTCGGGTTCCTTGCTCATGGTTTTTACCCCGGCGGGCAGCTCGATTGAACATCAGTTGCGAGCCATGTTTGGGCTCGGTTCCGTCGGGAGCACATTCAAGCCGGGCAAGCTCGATGCTGTCAGCATGTTGCTGCCATTGCGGATCATGCTGGAAAATTTGGGCATCGAGGTGGAGAGCCGCGCCACTTCCAGTGCTGATTGGCTAGAACGTCTGCTTCTGGCTTTTGGAGGTAAGGAATTTCCAACCACCTCTGTTTTCTCTCGATTTGCCAGAGACAGCATCAGCAAAGAGGTTTCACCACTTGGGGAGCCCGACACGACCCTGATGGCGTGGATGGAGCACGAGGAATTTTTGTTCAAGCTGTATGAGCGGCACCTTGTTCAAGAACGGTTGCGAGCTGGTTTTGGCAACGACGGCCAGGATGTGGATGCTTTTATTAACTTCTCTCTGAGTGTGCAAAACCGTCGAAAATCTAGGGTGGGACATGCTTTCGAGGGACATCTGCATTGCCTCTTTCAGCACCACGGTCTTGCGTTTGAACAAGGACGCGGCAAAGGCAAAGTCACTGAAAACGATGCCAGACCAGATTTCATCTTTCCCTCGTTTTCTGCCTACCACGATCCACACTTTCCCGATGCCAATCTGATCATGCTGGGCGCAAAGACCACCTGCAAAGACCGTTGGCGGCAGGTTTTGTCAGAGGCAAACCGCATTGCATTCAAGCATTTGGTCACGTTGGAAGCGGCCATCAGTGACGCTCAACTTGAGGAGATGCGTACCCGGCAGCTCCAATTGGTGGTTCCAACGCCCATTCAATCCACCTATACCGCAAAACAGCAAGATTATTTGTTAAATATGGCATCATTTATTGATGTGGTGAAGCGATCTCAAGCGTAGATTTGTCTGTCAAGACTTCCAGACCGTCTTCCAGCGGTGCCAGTGCGCGTTGGCGAACAACCGCCGTCAAGCCACCTGCCGTTGCAAGGTGCGGGGGTGGATGCCCAGTACCTCGCAGGCGCTGTGCAGGCGGTAGCGGCTGACGGGGTGTCCGGCCATGAATTGTTCGATGGCGTTGGTGGCCCAGCGGGTGTTGGCGGCGGCGCTGGGGCGGGCCGTGGCGGTGCGCGGCGGGTCAACGGGTGGCATTTTGGCCAAGCATTGGCGGATGTGTGCCAGCCCGGCTTCGCGGGCGCGGTCTTGCGCGGCTTGTTGCTCGGGGGTCAAGGGCGCGGGGCGGGGTGGTGTGTGGCCGGAGGGTGCGGCGGCGGAGTGCAGGACGGCGGGTTGCACCAGTGGTGGGGCGTAGAAATCGGCTTTGAAGAAGTTGCGCTGGGGTTTGGCCAGCACCCATTGGGCGGCGGCCAAGGGCGTGAGGCCGGCTTGGGCGGCTTGGGTGCCCATGTGCAGGATGTCGCGGTGGGTCAGCGGGTCTTTGCCGTTGCGCTGGCGTTGGGCGTTGAGCAGGCCGATGGTGTTGGCATCGATTTGGCCAGCGGGCAGCGACGATTGAAGACAAAAAACGGGGCGGGCGGGGGCTTCTTCCTTCTGGGGTTGTTCAAGCCCTTGTTTAACCCCTTGTTTGTGCGCAGTTGGTGCGTGGGGGGTAGGCGTATTCTGCGTGGGGGGCGCGCAGTGGGCGCTTGGGGGGGGTGCAGGATGTGCGTGGGGGGTGGCGGGGGTTTCTTCTACCGGCGGTGGTGGGGCTGGCGCGGGAATGGGTGATGTGGGTGCCGGTGCAGGCGCAGGCGCAGGCGTTGGAGCGGGGGCCGCTGGGGCGCAGTGGGCGGCTGCTTGCGGCGCACTGGCGCTGCAATGGCTGTGACCGTGGCGGGGGGTTGGTGGTGGGGCGGCATCGGCGGGGCACAGGAGGCGTTCGAGCCGGACTTGGTAGATGCCGGTGCCGCTGTCGTGGGTGCCGATGAGGCGGAGGTAGCCCAGTTGTTGCAGGCGCGTGAGGTGTTGGGTGATGGTGCGGCGCGACCAGCCGCTTTTGCGCGCCAGCGTGGCGATGCTGCAAAAGCACTGTTGCCGGTCTTGGCTGGCGTGCATGCCCACGGTGAGCAAGACGGAGCGGCTGGTGCCGTTTAGGCCGTCGCACAGCACGATGCGGCGCACGAGGTCGAGGTTGATGAATTGCTGGCGTGGCGCGGCCACGGGCGTGCGGGTGTCAGCCATGAGATGGCTCCTTTTGCTGTGTGGACTGTTCAAGCCTGCCCAACACCGCTGTCAACCGATGGTGGGCGGGCGCGTGCGGGGTTGACAGACCGGGAAAAGGCACCGGCAAGCCTTGCGGCTTCCCCGCACGGCCCAACCCGGAAAACAGGTAGCCATGCACGCAACGCATGGAAAAAATCGAACCATGAAGCCGTACGCTGAACTGGTACGGCGGTTGCGCCTTTTCAAACTCAGGGCTGTCAATCCCGTGGCGCAAATTTTAGCGGAAAGGGGTGGCCGCGCGGCAATGTTCCACGTGAAACATTCGCCGCCTGTGTTTGTGTTCGCCTTATTTGATGTGGACGCTGCCTTGCATGCCAGCTTCGTAGTGGCCGGGCACCAAGCACGCAAAATGCACGGTGCCGGTTTGGCCAAAGCGCCACACCACTTCACCTTGTTGTCCGGGCGACAGGGTGAGTTTGCCGGGTTCGTTGTGGTGTTGCATGTGTGGCATGGCTTGCATCTGTTGCTGGTGTACGCGCAATTCGGCTTGGGTGCCCAGACTGAATTCGTGCGGCAGTTGGCCCAGGTTTTTGACCACAAAGCGCACGGTTTCACCGGATTGAACCTGAATGTGGTCGGGTGTATAGCGCATCTGGTCGTTCATCTCAATGGCGATGCTGCGTTGCGCTTGGCTGGGCAGACCGGGTTCACCGGCACTGCTGGCGTGATGACTGCCGTTGCTGTGGACGGCATGGGTATGGGTGTTGGTGTGTGTGCCAGCCGCTAACGCGGTGCCCGACAGCACCAGCAGCAAGGCGCTGGCGCAATGTTGTATCCAAGTGGTGGGGTGGCGGTGTGTCATACGGCACATTGGAACGCAAATGTGGGCAGATGGTTCCTAGGTGCGACGGTAGCGCAATGTTTCACGTGAAACATTCTGGTGGTGGCGTGATCCGTGTGCATGCGCTGGGCCATACTGTGGGTTTTGTGTGAGGTTGTGACCATGAAATACCTTGTGGTCGCTTGCGTGTTGTTGACCACTCTGACCGGCTGCGCCGTGTACACGCCCCACGGCGCGGTGGTGGTAGATCCGCACGGCGGCGTGGGCTACCCCGATTACCGCCGCTCTGACCACCACCATGACGACGACCGGCGCTTTTGCCCGCCGGGGCAGGGCAGACAGGGCCACTGCTGATCACGGATGCCGATGTGTGAACGAGCTGTTGGCGCTCAATTTTCCCAGCGCAGCAGTTTCATGACGTGGTTGGGCTCGACATTGGCTTGGGCCAGCATGGACAAGCCTGCTTTTTGCAAGATGGTAGTTGCGGCAACATTCGCTGTTTCGGCGGCGTAGTCTGCGTCCATGATGCGCGAGCGTGCTATTTCGGTGGTGTTGCCGTAGGTGACGGCGTTTTGGATGACGGCATCGAACCGGGCTTCGGTGCTGGCGTGTGTGCTTTGGTAGTCGCTGATTGTGTTGAGAGCGATACCCAATGCACCGATGGTTTTCAGGGCTTCTGCAAACGGATCGAGTGTGGTGCCCGACAAGCTCAAGGTGGCTGTGTCTGAAGGCGTTTGCTCGACTCGGACGGTGTTTTCGGCGGTATTGATCGTGGTCGTGTCGCCCACTGGAATATCCACGGGGCCAGTGCGGCGACCAAATTCATCGACCGAGGCCGTAGCGGGTACGGAGCCCCATGACACCGTGATGCCAAATGAGCCGGAGCCAACGGCCATCAGCATCAGTGGTTCGGTCGTCTGGTCGATGTAGATTTGTTCAAAAACATCGTTGGGGTGGGTGCTGACGTTGCCATCGTTGGTGCCGCCGTCGTTCCAATCTGCGTCACCGCTGTAAACGAAATTCATGCCGTTGTAGGTGCCGGACAGGCCGCTGACAGGTGAAGACGCAATGGGGTAAGTGAATGAAGCGGTGCCGTCCAGCAGATGGCTGTCGTCGTAGCTGGCGGTGTCCAAAAAACCGTTGTCGGTTGTAAAGATCCTGTTTTTTACATCAGCAGGGTTGTTCACTGCGTTGGCGCTCCACATTGCGTCGGCCAAGGGGGTGCCCACCAAGTGTTTGCCATCCAGTGTGAACAATTGGATGTCGTCGTCTGCACCGTACGCGTCAATTTCTATGGTGATGTCGGTGGCACCTTCGGGTATGAAGGCCATGGGGTTGATGCCTGAAGCGATGCCGTCAACCGCAACGCCGTTGTGGTACTTGGTGTCGATTCTGGGGGTGTTGCCCAGTGTGGGTGGCCCTTTCAAGGGGTAGAGGCCAAACATTTCGGTGGTGTTGGCGACGCGGTTGATCTCATCGAGTATGTGTGCGTATTCGCGGTTGATGGTGTCGCGGTCGCTGGAGGAAAGTGATTCGTTGGAGGAGCGGATGGCCAGTTCCCGCGCCTTTTGCAACAGATCCGACACCTGCGTGAGTCCGCCTTGCGCAGTGGACAGCAGGCCGATGCCATCGTTCATGCCCTTGATGATTTGGGTGCTGGCGCGGATGCCAGACTCCATTTTGGAACCCACCACCAAGCCAGTGGCATCGTCTTTGGCAGAGTTGATGCGCAAGCCAGAAGCCATGCGCTGCATTGAGGGAGCAAGCTTGGTCTGTGCGTTAAAAATATGGCGCTGGGCGGTAATAGCGTAGTGGTTGGTGTTGATGCTATTGGCCATCACAGTTATAGATTTTTATGATTGAGAAATTTGATGCCTTTATTGTGGGTGTTGGTGTAAGTAGGCTAAAACCGGAAAAACCGTCGGTTGTATGGACAGTTTTGGATTTTGCAAAGGGGATGCTGCGGCTGGGTGGCGATGTTCCACGTGAAACATTCCGGCCACTGGGGTGGCCCGTAAAATAGCTGACCCCTGTTTCAGTCTGGCTGTGGCCACCCCCTAGCTTATGTTGTATCCCGAAGAGTTTGATGTGATTGTGGTTGGTGGCGGCCATGCCGGTACCGAGGCCGCGCTGGCGGCGGCGCGCATGGGCTGCCAGACGTTGCTGCTGACGCACAACATCGAGACGTTGGGGGCCATGAGTTGCAACCCCAGCATCGGTGGCATTGGCAAGGGCCATTTGGTGAAGGAGGTGGACGCGCTGGGCGGTGCCATGGCGCTGGCCACCGACGAAGGGGGCATTCAGTTCCGCATTCTGAACAGCAGCAAAGGCCCGGCGGTGCGTGCCACGCGGGCGCAGGCCGACCGCATTTTGTACAAGGCCGCCATTCGCCGCATGTTGGAGAATCAGCCCAATTTGCGCCTGTTCCAGCAAGCGGTGGACGATTTGATGGTGGAGGGCGACCGCGTGGTGGGTGCGGTGACGCAGGTGGGCATCCGGTTCCGGGCGCGGGCGGTGGTGCTGACGGCGGGTACGTTCCTGGATGGCAAGATTCACGTGGGGCTGGACAACTATTCCGGTGGCCGGGCGGGTGATCCGCCAGCGGTGAGTTTGTCGGCACGGCTCAAGGAACTGAAATTGGCGCAAGGTCGCCTGAAAACCGGCACTCCGCCACGGCTGGACGGGCGCACGATTGATTTTTCGAAATGCACGGAGCAGCCGGGCGATGGCATGCCGGGCTCGGACACGGCAGACCAGCCGGTGCCGGTGTTCAGCTTTATGGGCCATGCGCGCATGCACCCGCAGCAGGTGCCGTGCTGGATCACGCACACCAATGCGCGCACGCACGACATCATCCGCAGCGGCTTTGACCGCAGCCCGATGTTCACCGGCAAGATTGAGGGCGTGGGGCCGCGCTACTGCCCGAGCGTGGAGGACAAGATCAACCGTTTTGCCGACAAGGACAGCCACCAAATTTTTCTGGAGCCCGAAGGCCTGACCACGCACGAGGTGTACCCCAACGGCATCAGCACCAGTTTGCCGTTCGATATCCAGTACGCGCTGGTGCGCTCGATGCCGGGATTGGAAAACGCGCACATTCTGCGCCCCGGTTACGCGATTGAATACGATTACTTTGACCCGCGTGAGCTCAAGAGCAGTTTCGAGACCAAGGCGATCCAGGGGCTGTTTTTTGCGGGGCAGATCAACGGCACCACGGGTTACGAGGAAGCGGCGGCACAGGGGCTGTTTGCGGGCATCAACGCTGCGTTGCAGGTGCGCGGTGAAGGGCCGTGGCTGCCGCGCCGCGATGAAGCTTACCTGGGCGTGCTGGTGGACGACCTGATCACCAAGGGGGTGACAGAGCCGTACCGCATGTTCACCAGCCGCGCCGAATTCCGCTTGCAACTGCGCGAGGACAATGCCGACATGCGCCTGACCGAAGCGGGCCGCCGCATGGGGCTGGTGGACGATGCGCGCTGGGATGCGTTCAACCGCAAGCGCGACAGTGTTTCACGTGAAACACAGCGCCTCAAGAGCACGTGGGCCAATCCGAAGATTTTGTCGGCGGCAGAGGCCGAGCGTGTGCTGGGCAAGGCGATTGAGCGCGAATACAACTTGTTTGACTTGTTGCGCCGCCCCGGTGTGGCGTACGAAGCGTTGATGGGCATGGAGGGCGGGCGTTTCCAAGCCACGGTGAAAGCGGGCGACACCCCGAATGTTTCACGTGAAACATTGGGTGAGCAGTACGACGCGGTGGTGGAGCAAATTGAAATTGCCGCCAAGTACGCGGGTTACATTGACCGCCAGAAGGACGAGGTGGAGCGCGCGGCGTACTACGAACACCTGAAGTTGCCCGCCGATTTGGATTACATGCAGGTGGCCGCCCTCAGCATTGAGGCGCGCCAGAAGCTCAACCAGCACAAGCCGGAAACGTTGGGACAGGCCTCGCGCATTTCCGGCATCACACCGGCCACGGTGTCGCTGTTGCTGGTACACCTCAAGCGCAGCAAGTTCAAGGGTTTTGCCGAGGAGCAGGCATGAGCGCGCAGCATCCGCTGGAAGCTGGTTTGCGCCAGGGCTTGCAAACGCTGGCGCTGGAATTGTGCGATGCCCAAGTCCACACGCTGCTGGCCTATGTGGACTGGGTGGCCAAGTGGAACAAGGTTTACAACCTGACGGCGGTGCGCGATCCGCAGGAAATGCTGACGCACCATTTGCTGGACAGCTTGGCGGTGGTGGCACCGTTGCAGCGCCAGTTGGCCGCTGTGGGCAAGGCCGCCGGGGCCACGTTGCTGGATGTGGGTTCCGGTGCTGGGTTGCCCGGCGTGGTGGTGGCCATTGCCTGCCCGCAGGTGCGGGTGAGTTGCGTGGACACCGTGGCCAAGAAGGCGTTGTTTATCCAGCAGGTGGCGGCGGCGTTGCGTTTGCCCAACCTGCAAGGCATCCATGCCCGGGTGGAAAACCTGACCCAAACGTTTGATGTGGTGAGTTCGCGCGCGTTTGCGTCGCTGGTGGACTTTACCGCCTGGTCGCGCCAAGCCTTGGCCCCGGATGGGATTTGGTTGGCCATGAAGGGCAAGGTGCCGCACGATGAAGTGCAGGCGCTGCCGCCCACGGTGCAAGTGTTTCACGTGGAACATTTGACGGTGCCGGGGCTGGACGCTGAACGTTGTGTGTTGTGGTTGCGGCCTGCGCCCTGACCGTTGTTCTGAATTTTTTTGTATTGCTTACCCGATGGCCACTGTTTACTGTATTGCCAACCAAAAGGGCGGCGTGGGCAAAACCACCGTCAGTGTGAACCTGGCCGCAGGCTTGGCCCAAGTGGGCCAGCGCGTGCTGATGATCGACCTGGACCCACAAGGCAACGCCACCACCAGCTCGGGCGTGAACAAGCGCGAGTTGGCGCTGAGCGTGTACGACGTGCTGCTGGGCGAAGCCAGCGTGGCGCAAGCGGTGGCCAAGCCCGAAGCGGTGGGCTACCACGTGTTGGGGGCCAACCGCGAGCTGGCCGGTGCTGAGGTGGAATTGGTGCAACTGGACCAGCGCGAGAAGCGCCTGAAGCAGGCGTTGGCGGTGGTGGATGCCGATTACGACTTTGTGCTGATCGATTGCCCGCCGTCGTTGAACATGCTCACGCTCAATGGCCTGTGTGCGGCGCACGGTGTCATCGTGCCGATGCAGTGCGAATACTTTGCGCTGGAAGGGGTGTCGGACTTGGTCAACACCGTCAAGCAAGTCCACGCCAATTTGAACCGCGATTTGCAGCTGATTGGCCTGTTGCGGGTGATGTTCGATCCGCGCATCACTTTGCAGCAGCAGGTGAGCGAACAGATCAAGGGGCATTTTGGCGACAAGGTGTTCAACACCGTGATTCCGCGCAATGTGCGGCTGGCCGAAGCGCCCAGTTATGGCTTGCCCGGTGTGGTGTTCGACCCCAACGCCAAGGGCAGCAAGGCGTTTGTGGAGTTTGCGCGCGAACTGGTGGCGCGGGTGTTGCGCCCCGCAGCGGTGCCAGCATGAGCGTGGCTGCGACCGCCGCGCCACAGGTGCTGTTGCTGCCGGGCTGGCACAACAGTGGCCCCGACCATTGGCAAAGCCGCTGGGAGGCCCTGTACGGTTACACCCGCGTTGAGCAGCACGATTGGGACTTGCCGCGCCGGGGCGACTGGCTGGCACGGCTGGACGACGTGGTGCAGTCCACCTCCGGCCCGCTGGTGCTGGTGGCGCACAGCTTGGGCTGTGTGCTGGTGGCCGCGTGGGCCAAATATTCGCAACACCGCCAGCGCGTGACGGGGGCGTTGCTGGTGGCCCCGGCGGATGTGGAGCAGGAACACCTGCGCCCGGTGCTGCCGAGCTGGGCACCCATCGTGCGCGAGCCGCTGCCCTTTGCCAGCCGCGTCGTGGCCAGCCGCAACGACCCGTTTGGCCCCTGGCCCCGCATCCAAGCTTTGGCGCAAGGTTGGGGCAGCGAGCTGGTGGATGTGGGCGCGTGCGGGCACATCAACGCCGAATCGGGGTTGGGCAATTGGCCCGCTGGGCATGCGCTGCTGGCACCGTGGCTGCGGCCAGTGGCCAGCGCCTGACACTGCCCGCATTCAACACCGCCACACTTGCACAACGCACGCAACGGAACACACACATGGTCACCAAAAAAATCAAAGGGCTGGGCCGGGGGTTGGAGAGTTTGCTCGGCCCCAAATTGACCGAAGCCCTGGATACCGGCATCACCCCCACCGACCACCCCACCCAGGTGGTGTTGACCGACTTGGTGCCCGGCACCTACCAGCCCCGCACCCGCATGGACGAAGGGGCACTGTACGAGCTGGCCAACAGCATTCAGGCGCAGGGCATCATGCAGCCGATTTTGGTGCGCCCCTTGGAAGCGGAGGAGGGCGAGCGCCGTTTGCTGACGTGGCAGGCGCAACAGGGTTGGCCCGCCACGCCACGCGGTGCGCGCCCGGTGTACGAGATCATTGCCGGGGAGCGGCGTTTCCGGGCGGCGCGGCTGGCCGGGCTGGAGACGGTGCCAGTGCTGGTGCGCGATGTGCCGCACGAAGCCGCTGCCGCGATGGCGCTGATCGAGAACATCCAGCGCGAAGACCTCAACCCCTTGGAAGAAGCGTTGGGGCTGCAACGCCTGATTGAAGACTTTGGCTTGACGCACGAGCAGGCCGCCAACGCGGTGGGCCGTTCGCGCAGTGCTGCCACCAACTTGTTGCGTTTGCTGCAACTGGCCGAGCCGGTGCAGGAGCTGCTGATGGCGGGCGACCTGGACATGGGCCACGCCCGCGCGCTGCTGGCGTTGGACAAGGGGTTGCAGGTCGGTGCCGCGCACCAGATCACGGCCAAGGCGTTGTCGGTGCGCGAAGCCGAAAAGCTGGTGCGCAAGCTGGGCGACGACTTTGCCGCCACGCCCGCGGCCGCCAGCACCGCCGCCGGTGGTGCGCGCGACAAACCGGGCGATGTGCGCCGTGTGGAAGAGGAACTGGCCGACCTGTTGACCGCTGCGGTGGAGGTGCGCTTGAAGAAGCGTGTGCAGCGCCACGGTCAGTGGGAGCAGCAGGGGGAGCTGGCGATCCAGTTTGGCTCGCTGGACGAGTTGAATGGCCTGATTGAACGTTTGCGCGCCGCGTCACCGGGCGCATGATGGGTTGGTTGCGCCGCCTGCCCTGGCCTTTGCCCGCGTTGCTGGTGTGGGCGCTGGCGTGGGGGGCGATGGTCGGGTTGCAGCGTGGGTGGCCCCCGTTGTGGGCCGCTGGGGCCGCGGTGTTGTTGGCGCTGGGGGGCGGTTTGTGGCTGGGCCAGACCCGTTGGCGGCAAGTGTTGGTGGCGGTGGGGTT
>JBLIZX010000037.1:0-6575 GCA_048860285.1 Macromonas sp.
GCGCAGGCGCACGCTCTTGGGCGTGATTTCCACCAGTTCGTCGTCGTCGATGAAGTCCACACCGTATTCCAGCGTCAGGTCGATCGGCGGCGTGATCTTGACCGCATCTTCCTTGCCACTGACGCGGAAGTTGGTCAGTTGTTTGGTGCGGGTAGCGTTGACGATGAGGTCGTTGTCGCGGCTGTGGATGCCGATGATCATGCCTTCGTACACCGGGTCACCGGCCTTGACGAACATGCGGCCACGGTCGTCGAGCTTGCCCAGCGCGTAGGTGAAGATTTCACCGTCGTCCATCGAGATCAGCACACCGTTCTTGCGGCCACCGATGTCGCCCTTGTGGGCTTCGTAGCCATCGAAAATGGAAGCGATCAAGCCCGAACCACGGGTCAGGTTCAGGAATTCGTTGCTGAAACCGATCAAACCACGCGCCGGAATGCGGTATTCCAAGCGTACACGGCCACGGCCATCGGGTTCCATGTTGACCATCTCACCCTTGCGCAGGCCCAGGGCTTGCATCACACCGCCTTGGTGTTCTTCTTCCACGTCGGCGGTAACCAGCTCCATCGGCTCGCACTTTACGCCATCGATGTCCTTGAACATCACGCGTGGCTTGGACACCGCCAGCTCGTAGCCTTCGCGGCGCATGTTTTCCAGCAGGATGGTCAGGTGCAGTTCACCGCGGCCACACACTTCAAAAATGCCGTCCTCGTCGGTTTCGCTCACGCGCAGCGCCACGTTGTGTTGCAGCTCTTTTTGCAGGCGATCCCAAATTTGGCGGCTGGTCACGAACTTGCCTTCGCGGCCCGCCAATGGGCTGGTGTTGACACAGAAATTCATGGTCAGGGTGGGTTCGTCCACCTTGAGCATGGGCAGCGGGGCCGGGTTGGCCGGGTCGGTCACGGTCACACCAATGTTGATGTCTTCAATGCCGTTGATCAACACAATGTGGCCTGGCCCGGCTTCGGTGGTTTGCATGCGGTCCAGACCTTGGAAGGTCAGTACTTGGTTGACACGGCCTTTCAGGCGCTTGCCGTCCGGGCCTTCGCACACCAGCACATCCATGCCGGGCTTGAGGGTACCTTGACTGATGCGGCCCACGCCGATACGGCCCACAAAGGACGAAAAGTCCAGCGCCGAAATTTGCAGTTGCAGCGGCGCAGCCGGATCACCCTTTTGTGCAGGCACGTGCTTGAGGATGGTGTTGAACAGGGCCGACATGTCGGGGCCCCATTGCTCACCCGGTGCGCCTTCTTCCAGCGAAGTCCAGCCGTTGATGCCCGAAGCGTACACCACCGGAAAGTCCAGTTGCTCGTCGGTCGCGCCCAGTTTGTCGAACAGGTCGAACGCGGCGTTGATGACTTTATCGGGATTCGCGCCCGGCTTGTCCACCTTGTTCACGACCACGATGGGCTTGAGGCCCAGCGCCAACGCTTTTTTGGTCACAAAGCGGGTTTGCGGCATCGGGCCTTCTTGTGCGTCGATCAGCAGCACCACACCGTCCACCATCGACAAGGCACGTTCCACTTCACCACCAAAGTCCGCGTGGCCTGGGGTATCGACGATGTTGATGTGGGTACCTTCCCAGCTCACGGCGCAGTTCTTGGCCAAAATGGTGATGCCGCGTTCGCGTTCGATGGCGTTGTTGTCCATCACGGTGTCCACGACTTTTTCGTGTTCGGCAAAAGTGCCCGATTGACGCAGCAGTTGGTCTACCATGGTGGTTTTGCCATGGTCAACGTGGGCGATGATCGCGATGTTGCGAATGGGAGTGCTCATGTTTGAAGTTCCAATATTTGTTGAATTTCGATCGGGCTCAACAAGCGCCCGGGAATCAATTCACCCGCTTGCACGTGGGCCGTGCCCAGCAAAGCGGCGGGTGAGTCGCCGTACACCGCCACCCGTGCGGCATTGGGCCAAGGGCCACGTCGGCGCAGACCACTCAAAAAGCGGCCCGCATTGTCGGCATCGAGCGTGACGCGCGTGTGTCCGGCCAGCAGTTCGTCCGCTGGCAACAGCAGCGCCAAACGCTCAGATTCTGGGGTCGCCTCGATCTGCTCCAGCGTGACACAACGCTCCACTCCGAAGTCACCGGTAGCGGTGCGTCGCAACGCCGACAGATGCGCCCCACAACCCAGCGCAGCGCCAATGTCTTGGCCCAACGTACGGATGTAAGTGCCCTTGCTGCACCGCACGCGCAAGCGTAGCCAAGGCACATCGCCTTGCAGTTGCAAGTCCAACAACTCCAAGTCGTGGATGGTGACGGTGCGCGGCGCGCGCTCGATCTCAATACCAGCACGGGCGTACTCGTAGAGTGCCTTGCCGTCTTTTTTCAGCGCGCTGTGCATGGGTGGTAGCTGCTGAATCACGCCAGTAAAGCGATCCAACACTTCCACCACCTGTCCCACACTGCACGCTACCGGTTGGGTGGCAGTGATGTCACCCTCGGCATCGCCAGTGCTGGTGGTCAGACCCAACCGCAACGTGGTTTCGTAGGTCTTATCGGCATCCAAATGCAGTTGGCTGAATTTGGTGGCAGCACCAAAACACAGCGGCAGTACACCGGTGGCCAATGGGTCAAGCGTGCCGGTGTGACCCGCTTTTTCAGCACGCAACAACCATTTGACTTTTTGCAAAGCTTGGTTGCTGGAGAGTCCAATGGGTTTGTCCAGCAGCACCACCCCATGCACGGGGCGACGCTGCACCCGCACACGAGGGGCAGCTGTCATACTCAATCCCCGTCTTTGGCGCGGTCGGCAACCGCCTTGGCAATCAAGGCGCTCATGTCGGCCGCACGTTCGGTCGTGCGGTCGAAATGGAAGTGCAAGGTCGGCACGGTGTGGATGTGCAAGCGTTTGAACAAACCGTTGCGCAAAAAGCCAGCGGCCTGGTTCAACGCCTGTTCGGTGGCCTGGGGCTCACCGGTCAAGACGCTGAAAAACACCTTGGCGTGCGCGTAGTCGGGTGTGACCTCCACCGCTTGCAACGTCACCATGCCCACGCGCGGGTCTTTCAACTCGCGCGCAATGAGTTCGGTCAGATCGCGCTGGATCTGATCGGCCACTTTGAAACTGCGGTTGACCGCAGAAGATTTTTTGGCTGGCATGGTTCAGAACATCACAAGGTACGGGCGATTTCCTTGATCTCGAACAGTTCGAGAACATCGCCTTCCTTGATGTCGTTGTAGTTTTTGAGCTTGATACCGCACTCAAAACCTTCTTTGACTTCTTTCACGTCATCCTTCATGCGCTTGAGCGAATCCAGTTCGCCGGTGTAAATGACCACGTTGTCGCGCAGCAGACGGAAGTGCGCCGAGCGCGTGACGTAGCCGTCGGTCACCATACAACCGGCCACCGTACCAATCTTGGTCGCCACAAACACGGTGCGAATCTGGGCGGTACCGATGACTTCTTCGCGTTTCTCAGGGGCCAACATGCCAGACATGGCGGCCTTGAGCTCATCCACAGCTTCGTACAGGATGTTGTAGTAATGAATGTCTACGCCATTGCCTTCGGCCAGTTTGCGCGCACCGGCATCGGCACGCACGTTAAAGCCAATCACAATACCCTTGGACGCAATCGCCAAGTTGATGTCGGACTCGCTGATGCCCCCCACACCGGCGTACACCAGTTGCACGCGCACTTCGTCGGTCGAAAGTTTGAGCAGCGAAGCGGCCAATGCTTCTTGCGAACCTTGCACATCGGTCTTGATGATGATGGGCAGAATCTTGACCTCGCCCGCCGACATGTCGGAAAACACGTTTTCCAGCTTGGCGGCTTGTTGTTTGGCCAGTTTGGTGTTGCGGAACTTGCCCGCGCGGTAGGTGGCAATTTCACGGGCGCGGCGCTCGTCGGCCATCACCATGAAGTCGTCGCCCGCTTGCGGCACTTCCGACAAACCTTGAATTTCAACCGGAATGGACGGCCCGGCTTCTTTGATTGGCTTGCCGTTTTCGTCCAACATGGCACGCACGCGGCCCGAAGTTTGCCCCACCAGCACCACATCGCCCACTTTGAGGGTACCCGATTGCACCAGCACGGTGGCCACCGAACCACGGCCTTTGTCCAGACGTGCTTCGATCACCAAACCCTTGGCGTTGGCATCCACTGGGGCCTTGAGTTCCAGCACTTCGGCTTGCAGCAGCACCTGCTCCAACAACTCGTCCACGCCCATGCCGGTTTTGGAAGACACCGCCACAAACGGGGATTCGCCACCAAATTCTTCCGGCACCACTTCTTCGCCCACCAACTCAGACTTGACGCGCTCAATGTTGGCATCGGGCTTGTCTGCTTTGGTCATGGCGACCACAATGGGTACCCCCGCCGCTTTGGCGTGTTTGATGGCTTCTTTGGTTTGCGGCATCACACCGTCGTCGGCGGCACACACCAGAATAACGATGTCCGTGGCTTGGGCACCACGGGCACGCATGGCGGTAAACGCTTCGTGGCCGGGGGTGTCGAGGAAGGTGACCATGCCACGCGGGGTGTCCACGTGGTAAGCGCCAATGTGCTGGGTGATGCCACCGGCCTCGCCTGCCGCCACTTTGGTGCGACGGATGTAGTCCAGCAAAGAGGTCTTGCCGTGGTCCACGTGGCCCATGACGGTGACCACCGGCGCACGTGGCAACGCTTCGGCTTGTTGTGCCAGAGCTTCTTCTTCGGTGAAGGCTTCTGGATCGTCCAGTGCCGCGACAACGGCTTTGTGACCCAGTTCTTCCACCACGATCATGGCGGTGTCTTGATCCAGTGGCTGGTTGATCGTGACCATCTGGCCCAACTTCATCAGCTGCTTGATGACCTCGGAGGACTTCAAGCTCATCTTGTGTGCCAGTTCACCCACCGTGATGGTTTCAGGCACATGCACTTCGATGACCTTGGTCTCTGACGGCGCGGCAAAGCTGGTGTTGTTCTGGTTGTGACGGTCATCGCGACCACCCCGGCGACCATTGCCGCCTTTGGGGCCAGCACGCCAATTGCTGTTGCCACGGTTGTTGCCCGTATCGGCACCACGTGTCTTGATCTCTTTTTTCTTGGCGCTGTCGTCTTTCCAAGTGGACGACAGGTTTTCGGATTTGACTTCCTTCTTGCCTGCACCACCCGCATTGGCACCAGCACTTGGAGCGGCAGCGGCGGGTTGCCCCGGTTTGTTGCTGGCCGCTGGCTTGTGCAAAGTCCCTTTGAGCCCCGCTTTGGCATCAGCGGCAGGCTTGGGCTCCTCGGGCTTTTTGGCTACCAACACTTTTTTGGGCGCAGCCATCATGGCACGGATGGCTTCGGCTTCGGCCAATGCTTTGCGGCGACGGGCATCCAAGTCCAAGGCTCGTTGGGCTTCGGCGGCTTTTTCGGCATCCTGACGCGCTTTGGCTTCTTGCTCCGCTTGGGCCTTGGCGGCCAGAGCGGCCGCTTGCACCGCCTTCACGTCCACAGCGGGCGCTGGTGCAGGGGTGGGTGCCTGGGTGGGCGCAGGGGCCCGCGACACCGCAGGAGCGGTTTTGCGCAAAGCGGAGGCCTGGTTGGCCAACGCCGCTTCGGCGCGGGCACGGGCTTGTGCTTCAGCACGGCTGTTGGCAGCTTGCGATTGCATGGTTTGTTGTTGGGCTTGTTTCTCTCGTTCAGCGGCTTGTGCTGCCGCCTCGGCAGCGGCTTGTGCGGCAGCGGCTTCAGCCGCTTCACGCTCGGCACGTTCTTGGCGCTGTTTCTGCAACGCTTCTTCTTGTTGGCGCAGCAGCTCAGCTTGCTGGCGCGCTTCTTCCTCGCGTCGCACCAGCTCAAGGCGCTCTTGTTCGGCCTGCAATTCGGCTTGTGCGGCAGCGATGGCTGCGGCACGCTCTTCTGCACCCAGTTCATCTTCTTCACGTTTGATGAAGGTGCGTTTTTTGCGCACTTCCACTTGAATCGTGCGGGCCCGGCCACTGGCATCGGCTTGCTTGATCTCGCTGGTCGATTTCTTCACCAGTGTAATTTTTTTGCGGTCGGTGGGCTGGGTGCCGTGGCTGGCTTGCAAATAGCTCAACAGCTTTTGCTTGTCGCTGTCCGACAGCGGATCGTCCCCCGAGCGTTTGTGCAGCCCGGCAGCAGACAACTGCTCCAGCAAAGTCACGGTTGGCCGATTGAGTTCGGCAGCAAATTGTGCGACGGTAATGTTATTCGACATAAATATAGTTCTCCGTTAGGCCTCCATGATCAGGATTGCGCTTGGCCAGCGTTGTCGGCAAACCAGTGTTGGCGTGCTTGCATAATCAACGCAGTGGCTTCTTCTGCCGTTTGTTCCGTGATGGCTGTCAGTTCATCGGTGGCCAAATCGGCCAACTCATCGCGGGTATGAACGCCTGCCTGAGCCAGTTTGGCAATCAAATCGGTGGTCAGACCCGGCAAATCGCGCAAGTCCTGCGTGGCTTCTTCAACGCTTTCCTCTTTGGCAATTTCCATCGTCAGCAAAGCGTTCTTGGCACGGATGCGCAACTCGTTGACCGTGTCTTCGTCAAATGCCTCAATCTCCAGCATTTCCTGCAACGGCACATAAGCCACTTCTTCCAAGCTGGAGAAGCCTTCTGCTATCAGAATATCCGCGATTTCTTG
>JBLIZX010000038.1:0-3415 GCA_048860285.1 Macromonas sp.
GCCGCCGTGGCCACCCGGCAACTGGTCGAGGCGCTGGACCACGCACAACTGCGCGATACCATGCGCACCCTGGCCAGCCAACGGCTGGCAACGCTGGACTTGTCGGGTGCGGCGGGTCAGCTGGTGGACAGCCTCATGCACAGTGGCAAACACCAAGAGCTGCTCGATGCCTTGCTGGAGGGGGCGGCCACCTACCTGGGAGATCCCGAGAAGCTGCCCGCCATCAGCCAGTTCCTCACCGACAGCCTGGGCATCGAGAACAGCGTGCTCAAAATGGCGGTCAACGCCTACGCACCGCGCTCGGTCGCGGCGCTGGGCCAGACCATCGATGCCGTCAGGCGCGACCCTGAACACCGTTTCCGGCGCGTGTTCGACGGTTGGGTACACGAATTTGCGCTGCGGCTCAAGGCCGACCCGGCTTGGGCACAGACCATCCGGCACCACCAGGCGGCCCTGGTACACGACGCGCAGGTGCAGCAGTTGCTGGCGGGGCTGTGGGACGGGCTCAAGGACCAACTGCTGCACGACCTGCACCAGGAGGAACCCGCCCTGCAACGCCACGTCCAGACATGGATGGAGAAGCTCGGGTACATGCTGGTCGAGACCCCCGGCCTGCGCGACTGGGTCAACCGGTCGATAGAACACGGCAGCGCAACCCTGATCCGCCAACACCGGGGCGAAGTCGGCCAATTCATCGAACAGCAACTGGCGCAATGGACGCGCGAGGAAATGGCCCAGCGCATCGAACTGGCCATCGGGCGCGACCTGCAGTTCATCCGCATCAACGGCACCCTCGTGGGCGGACTCATCGGGCTGCTGCTCCACGCCATCTTGCAAGCCACCGGCTGAGGGCCGTTTGCCGCTCCCAATCACCGCAGGCCCCACAGTCCACACGCTGGTACAAGGCCAGAGACCTACCGTCACCACCACAGCTGTGGTGACTATGGCCTGATTTTTGTCCGAAAGGTGTTGGTATTTTCCGGTCGAATGGGCTGGATTGCCCCCATTTTGTCTGATTTGTGTATATACTTTTCAGTCAGGAGAGTGCCCATGCGAGGTTCCAGTCTCAATCTCAAATCACGCCTCAGCCACCGTGTGGCTGGGCAGCGGCCCGGTTACGTGTGGACACCGGTCGATTTCCTTGACCTTGGGCCACGCGATGCCGTGGACAAGGCATTGCAGCGTTTGGTGGCCACCGGGCATTTGCGGCGCGTGCATCGCGGGCTGTACGATCAGCCCCGGCACAATGCACTGACTGGCCAGGCGGCAGCCCCCGACTACCGCAGCGTGATTGATGCCGTCAGCCGCCGAGATCAGGTGCGTGTCTTGGTCGACGGCATGACCGCTGCCAACGCCCTGAAGTTGACCGATGCGGTACCCGCCCAGGTGGTGGTGCATACAGATGGACGGCTGCGCCCCATTCAATTGGGCCAGCTCACCGTCGAGTTCCGGTTCACGGCCGCCAGCAAGCTGTACTGGGCGGGTCGCCCTGCCATGCACGTGGTTCAGGCCTTGTACTGGCTGCGCGATACCCTGTCGGAACAGCGCGATGCCATCACCACCCGGCTCACGCGTTTGCTCGCCAGTGATACCAGCGGTGCGCTCAGAGACGACCTGCGGCAAGGATTGCCCACTGTGCCCGCCTGGATGCAAAACCTGTTGCGCGACGTCCTGAAGAAAGCCGACAAGGCCGATCCCGACTGTGGCTCCCACTTGGTAAGCTCCATGCAGCCAGCCTTTCCCGCTGGGCGGCATATGGCGCAGGGAGTCCATCGATGACACCTGGATTCCACGACATCATGGCGGCTGCACCAGCAGATCGCCGTGACTTGTTTCTGAGCACGTCACTGCGGCTGGGTACGCCCATTCAGAATGTCGAAAAAGACTTCTGGGTGTGCTGGGTGCTGGACTTGCTGTTCAACGGGGGCGGTGCTGAGGAGCCCAGGTTGTTGTTCAAGGGTGGAACATCCCTCTCGAAGAGCCATGGCCTGATCTCTCGGTTTTCCGAGGACATCGACATCACCGTGTTCCGTGAGGATCTGGGTCAGGCGGCGGACGTGCAAGACCTTGAGGTGCTGAGCGGAAAGAAGCAACGTGCGCACCTGAACTCGATCAAGCAAGCTTGCCAGCATTACATCGCCTCGACGCTCAAGACACGCCTGACCGCCTGCATTGCGTCGGCGTTTGAACAGGCGGGATTGCCCCTCTATTCCTCGACTGTCACATTGGATCCCGACGATGCGGATCAGCAAACCCTGCTGGTCGCCTATCCTGCGGTGAGCGCCCAGCCTGGAGACTACAACCCACCGACCGTGAAGATCGAGGCTGGGGCCAAGTCAGCGCTCGACCCGCACCGCGCCACGACGGTCACGCCCTACCTGGCCAAGGATGTACCAAACCTGGTGTTAACCGTGCCCAACGTCGTGACCATCGATGCGCAGCGAACGTTCTGGGACAAGGCGGTGATTTTGCACGGCCAACGCCGCTGGTTTGAGCGGCGCGGTGAACTGCGTCGTCAAGGGCAGCGCGTCTCGCGCCACTATTACGATATCTACCGCCTACTGTGCAGTGATGTCGGTCAGCGTGCTGCATGCGACCTCGATTTGGCCAAGGATTGCGCACGGCATGCCAGGATGTTTTTCAACAGCAACGATCTGGATCTGGCCAGCGCCCATCCTGGGACGTTTGCTCTGTCGCCACTGCCAGAAATGGATACCCAGTTGCGCAGAGACTACACGGCCATGGCCGGGATGATCTTTGGCGAAGTGCCCCAGTGGAAGACCATTGTCGACACCATTCGGCAGTTCGAGGCGCAGGTTAACGCAAGCGGGGGTGGATGAGCGATCTCACCGCAAACACGGCAGCGCGGCCCTGGTTTGGCAACACCGCAGCGAGATCGGCCAATCTGAGGCCGGTTGGACACCCCACTACCAAGGTATGACATGAACCACGATTTTGACGACAACAGCTTCTGGGACAAGCTCAAGCACTTTGCGCTCAAGGCGGGCCAGGAAGTGATCGAGAAAGCGCTGTGGCTGTACTACGCCGCGCAGCAACCCAGCACGCCTGCCTGGGCTAAGACCGTGATCTACGGTGCCCTGGCCTACTTTGTGCTGCCCATGGACGCGGTACCCGACGCAATCCCGATGACGGGCTTTACCGACGACATGGGCGCACTGGCGGCAGCACTGGGTGTCGTGACCATCCATGTGACGGAGGATGTCAAACGCATGGCGGCGCAGCGGATGCGTGAGTGGTTCGGGGCTTGATCACGCCACCGCGTTCCATCTCGCAAAAGTTTGGCCAGATTTTGTCGTGCTTCATAGCCAAATTCGGTCGCGTTCAATGTCGCAAATGAAGCTGCAAACCGTCACGCGCTGCGACTTTCCACACCGGTTCGAACCGCTGCTGCCGT
>JBLIZX010000039.1:0-2341 GCA_048860285.1 Macromonas sp.
CCGGCGGGCGGAAACCCAAACTTGGCGCTTTGCATCGGCAGACCGTCGATCCAGAACTGGTCACCGTGGTGCGGGCCGATGATGGGCAAGTCGAGTTGTTGGGCCAGCTCGGCGGTGCCGCCCGCGTGGTCGATGTGGGCGTGGGTGAGCCAGATTTGCGTCAGGTTCAAGCCCAAACGCTGCACTTCGGCCAGCACGCGGCCCAGGTCGCCACCGGGGTCGATGACAGCGGCATCCAAAGTCTGGTCGCACCACACCAGCGAACAGTTTTGCTGAAACGGGGTGACGGGGATGGTCAGGTATTGCAACATGCCCAGCATTGTAGAAGGCACGCTCACAGGTTGCTGGCGGCCACCACTTCGGACAGATCGGTCAGGCCTGCCACCACTTTGTCGATGCCATCTTGGCGCAAGGTTTTCATGCCCGCCAACAAGGCTTGGGCGCGGATGTCGCCCGCCGAGGCGCGGTGGCGGATCTGGTGGCGCAGTTCATCGTTGCTCAACATCAGTTCGTAAATGCCCAGACGGCCTTTGTAGCCACGTTGCTCGCACGCATCGCAACCCCGCTTGCTGAACAGACGCAAGTAGCGCCCACCACGCTCATCGGGTTGACCGTATTGCGCCGTCCAACGCGCCACTTGGGCCGCCACATCGCGCGCGTTGTAGGGTTGGGTACCATCCAAATACTGTGCGGCCAACACCTCCAATTCTTCGGGCTGTGCCGGGCGGCTTTGCACGCAATTGGGGCACAGGCGACGCACCAACCGCTGCGCCAAGATGGCCAGCAGCGAATCGGAAAAGTTGAACGGGTCGATGCCAATTTCCAGCAGACGCGCAATGCTCTCCGGGGCCGAGTTGGTGTGCAGCGTGGACAGCACCAAGTGCCCAGTCAGCGAAGCTTCGACCGCAATGCGGGCGGTTTCTTCGTCGCGCATTTCGCCGATCATGATGACATCGGGATCGGCACGCAAAAAGGTGCGCATGGCACTGGCAAATGTCCAGCCAATGCGCGGGTTCATCTGCACTTGGCGCAGGCCGGGTTGGGTGATTTCAATCGGGTCTTCGGCGGTCCAAATCTTGCGTGCCTCGGTGTTGATGTCGCTGATGAGCGAATGCAGGGTGGTGGTTTTGCCGCTGCCGGTGGGGCCGCACACCAGAATCAAGCCATAGGGTTTGTGCGCCATGCGGCGCAGCGCGTCCAAATCGTGCGCGCTCAGGCCTATGCCGTCAATGGGCAGGGGCTTGCTGCCCGCCAACAAGCGCAGCACCACGTCTTCCAGCCCATTGGCGGTGGGCACGGTCACAACGCGCAGTTCGGTTTTGCTGCCACCAAAACGCGCAAAGTCGATTTTGCCGTCCTGCGGTTTGCGGTGTTCCGAGATGTCCATGCCCGCCATGATTTTGATGCGCGCCACGAGCGCGTAGCGAAAGCGCGCTTCCACTTCCAAGTAACGCACCAACTCGCCATCGATGCGAAAGCGGATTTTGACGCGCTTGGGCGGGGCTTCGGTCTCGATGTGAATGTCGGAGGCTTTTTGTGCAATCGCCTCTTCAATCAGGCTGTTGATGAGGCGCACCAAGGTGTTGTCGGATTCACTGACGATGTCGGCTTCAGGGGTGCTGCCCAAATCGTCGTGGCTGCCGCTTTGCAAGTCCAGCGCCAGCGTTTTGGCGGCGGGGCGCGGCGTGTTGTGGTTCAACGCCGCTGGGGCGGGCGTAGACTGTTGGCGTTCTTGGCGCTGGTAGGCGCGCGCAATGGCGGGCATCAGGGTACCGGGCGCGGCCATCACCGACACGATGCGGCGTTGGGTCAAGAAACGCAACTCATCGAGCAACCGCTGGTCCAGCGGGTCGGTCATCAGCACCACCAACACATCGTCGTGCTGCAACAGAGGCAGCACCGCCTCGCGTTCGGCCACGTGGTGCGGCACACAGGCCAAGGCTTCCAAGTCAAACTGGTAGCGGCTGGGGTCGAGCACACGGTTGCCCAGCCAGTGGGCAATCACGTGGCGCAGTTGCGCCTCGGTGATGATGCCTTGTTCCACCAACTGTTGCCCCAACTGGCGCTCCAGCCCCAACACACGTTGTTCGGCCTGCTGGTGCAAGGCGGCTTGCAACTGCTCAGAGGTCATCACCCCACTTTGCACCAGGGCCTCGCCCAAGTGGCGCACCCGGCGCAGTTGGGGCTGTGGCCGCTGCAACAATTGCCACAGTTCTTCGGGCGTGGTAGGCTGGGCAAACGTTGGTGGTTGGCTGGCGGGTGGTGCGGCGACAGAAGTGGAAACAAAATCGACCATGCGCCACATTGTGCCGAATGGCTGTGCCAGCGGCGGTATAGTGGT
>JBLIZX010000040.1:0-2378 GCA_048860285.1 Macromonas sp.
GCGAATGTGCTTGAGGTTGAGCGTGCCGCCGATCATGGGTTTCAGCGCATCGTAGGTGGCCTCGCCCTTCGGGAGGTAGAGCTTGGTGTCGCCCAGGTCGCGGATGCGGGGCGCGAAGCGAAAGCCCAGCAGGTGCATCAGCGCGAAGACGTGATCGGTGAAGCCTGCCGTGTCGGTGTAGTGCTCCTCGATGCGCAGGTCGGACTCGTGGTACAGCAGTCCGTCGAGCACGTAGGTGGAGTCGCGCAGGCCGACGTTGACGACCTTGGTGTGGAAGGGCGCGTACTGGTCGGAGATATGGGTGTAGAAAGTCCGCCCCGGACTGCTGCCGTACTTCGGGTTAACGTGCCCGGTGCTGGCGGCTTTGCTGCCGGTGCGGAAGTTCTGGCCGTCCGACGACGAGGTGGTGCCATCGCCCCAGTGTCCGGCGAACGGGTGCCGGAACTGGGCGTTGACCAGCTCGGCCAGGGCTGCCGAATAGGTCTCGTCACGGACATGCCAGGCTTGCAGCCAAGCGAGCTTGGCGTAGGTTGTTCCGGGACAGGACTCGGCCATCTTGTACAGACCCAGGTTGATCGCGTCGGCCAGGATCGCGGTCAGCAGCAGGTGCTTGTCTTTGGCCAGGTCGCCGGACTTCAGGTGCGTGAAGTGTCGGGTGAAGCCCGTCCACTCGTCCACCTCCAGCAGCAGTTCGGTGATCTTGACGTGCGGCAGGCTCATCGCGGTCTGGTCGATCAGCGCCTGCGCGGTCTCGGGCACCGCCGCATCCAGCGGCGTGATCTTCAAGCCCGACTCGGTGAGGATGGCGTCGGGCAGTTCGTTGGCTGCTGCCATGCGGTTGACCGTGGCGAGCTGGGATTCCAGCAGCGTCAGCCGCTCGTGCAGGTACTGCTCGCAGTTGGTGGCCACGGCCAGTGGCAGTTCACTGGACTGCCTGAGGCTGGCGAACTTCTCGGGTGGCACCAGGTAGTCCTCGAAGTCCTTGAACTGGCGCGAGCCCTGCACCCAGATGTCGCCCGAGCGCAGCGCGTTCTTCAGTTCCGACAGCGCGCACAGTTCGTAATAGCGCCGGTCGATGCCGGCATCGGTCATCACCAGCCTCTGCCAGCGCGGCTTGATGAAGTCGGTCGGCGCATTCAGGGGTACCTTGCGGGCATTGTCGACGTTCATGCCGCGCAGCACGCCGATGGCATCGAGCAGGTCCTGGGCGGCGGGCGCGGCGCGCAGCTTGAGCACGTCGAGGAATTCCGGCGCGTAGCGGCGCAAGGTGGCGTAGTTCTCGCCGATGCGGGGCAGGAAATCGAAGTCCTCGGGCTGCGCGAGCTTCTGCGCCTCGGTGACGCTCTGGGCGAAGGCATCCCATGACAAGACGGCCTCGATGGCGGTGAAGGGATCGGCGCCCGATTGCTT
Source organism: Macromonas sp. (assembly GCA_048860285.1). Lineage (GTDB taxonomy): Bacteria > Pseudomonadota > Gammaproteobacteria > Burkholderiales > Burkholderiaceae_C > Macromonas_A. The sequence continues at coordinate 1,411 of JBLIZX010000040.1, forward strand.
CGCGTCGATGAGCGCCTGCCCGATGCGCCCGTACAGGCGGACCTTGGCGTTGATCGCCTTGCCCGATGCCTGGAACTGCTGCTGATGCTTGTTCCTGGCAGCGCTGAACACCTTGCCCAAGATGCGGTCGTGCAGGTCGATGATCTCGTCGGTGACCGTGGCCGTACCTTCCACCGCGAGGGCCACCAAAGTGGCATAGCGCCGCTGTGGCTCAAACTTGGCCAGGTCGGCGGGTGTCATCTGGCCACCTTCGCGGGCGATCTTGAGCAGCCGATTTTGGTGCACCAGCCGTTCGATGCCGGGCGGCATGTCGAGCGTCTGCCAAGCTTTCAGGCGCTCGATGTGTTCGAGCATGTGGCGCGAGTTGGGTTTGAGCGGCGATTGACGTAGCCAGGCCAGCCAAGTCATCTTGCCGTTGTCGCGGCGTACGAGCAGTTTGTCGAGGCGTTGCTTGTGATCCTCGCTTAGCGGATCGCTCAGGGCTGCGTAAATCTGCCGGTTGGCGCGGGTGATGGCCTCGGCACAGATCCGTTCGATGACATCCAACGTCGGCAAAATGATGTGCCGCTGACGCAGCGCTTCGACAACATTAGTGGCCAACACTATGCCCCGGTCCGTCTGCAAGGCCAGCTCGGTTGCCGCCTGTACCGCCTGCCTGTAATCCATCAGGCTCAATGGCTCCAGCCCCAAGTAAGGACGCAGTTCAAGCAAATGCTCACGCCGCGTTTCTTCCCGCTCGGCATACTGAGGCCAGCATGCAGTGTCAAGCTGCAGTTGTTGCCCGACCCATTCCAGCAGCACCACTGGCACGACAGCGTGTGGCAACAAGCCTTGGCCGGGATGGCGTAGCAAACACAGCTGCACCGCAAAACCCAAGCGATTGGCATCACCACGTCGCTGACGGATCAGCGATAGATCGGCCTCGCTCAATGTGTAGTACCTGATGATGTCATCCTTGGCATCAGGCA
>JBLIZX010000041.1:0-5884 GCA_048860285.1 Macromonas sp.
GTGGTACATGGCCACCACCACATCAAATTCCCCCCGACGCGCGCGCATGAACACGGTATCGGGTGCATGGGGACCACTGGCGTTGTAACCCTCCAGACGCGCTTGGGCGATGGCGGGGGCAATGGTGTCGATTTCTTCGCGACCAAACAAACCGCCTTCGCCCGCGTGGGGATTGAGTCCCGCCACCGCGATGCGGCACGGGTGCCCGGCCACTCCTTGGCGAAAGTGCTGACCCGTGATGCGCACCGTTTGCAACACGTTGTCGAACGTCACCGCATCCAACGCCCGGCGCAACCCCGTATGGATGCTGACCAGCACAGTACGCAATTCGGGGTTGGACAACATCATGCGCACCGGCACGTCCGCCACGGTACCACCCACATGTTCAGCGGCCAACGCATGCAAATATTCGGTGTGCCCAGGGTGAGCGACCCCCGCTGCGGCCAACGCCTCCTTGTGGATGGGCGCAGTGACCACCGCCGCCACCTCGCCCCTGAGTGCGGCACGCGCAGCCCAAGCAATGGCCTGCGCGGCGGCATGGCCTGCATCGGCGCTGATTTGGCCCCACGGCACGGGTGCAGGCAATTGCACCACGGGCAACACCGGCACACAGCGCGGTGGCAGGGTGAACACATCGGCTGCGTGTTCCAGCACCGCCACGGGCAACAGCCCGCCTGTGACCTCGGCGGCACGGCGCAAGGTGGCCACATCGCCCACCACCACACAGCGTTGCGACCATTTGGGCCGACGGCGAAACAGTTCTGCCACAATTTCCGGGCCTATGCCGGCTGGATCGCCCATGGTAATGGCGATGGGCCGCTGAATGGCAGGTAGATCTACGGTGTCCATGTGCTTAAGCGGGATTGTCGATGTCGATGAATTCGTGCGCCAACCCCAACTGGGCCGCCACATGGGCCGCTACCGCTTGCACGCCATAACGCTCGGTGGCGTGGTGACCGCAGGCCAAGTAGGCCACACCGCATTCGCGCGCGTAGTGCGCTTGTGGCTCAGAAATTTCGCCGGTGATAAAAGCATCCGCACCAGCGGCAATTGCGGCTTCAAAGTAGCTTTGCGCGCCACCGCTGCACCACGCCACACGGCGCACAGGGCGTGGTTCGGCCCCACCCGGTACTACCGTCACCGCACGCCCCAAGGTGCGCTCCACATGTTGCGCCAGTGCTGACACGCTGCCACACGAGGAAACACCCATAAAACCCAGCTCTTGCTCGCCAAAACGGCCCCAAGTGGCGGTCTCGGGCAGTGGTTCAAATCCCAATCGCCAACCCAATTGGGCGTTGTTGCCCAACTCGGGGTGTGCGTCCAACGGCAGATGGTAAGCGTACAAATTGATGTCGTGGCGCAACACAGCGGCCAGCCGCTGCTTCATCCACCCCGTGACGCAACCACTTTGGCCACGCCAAAACAAGCCGTGGTGTACCACGATGGCATCGGCACCCGCGGCCACCGCCGCCTCAACCAAAGCCAGACTGGCCGTGACCCCACTGACGAGTTTACGCAACGTGGGCTTGCCCTCCACTTGCAAACCGTTGGGGCCATAATCTTTGAAACGGGTGGGTTGCAGTAACCGCTCAAACGCCTGAGTCAAAGCGGCACGCTCAACCACCGCCGCCGCAGCAACAGAAGGTGAAATCATCATGCCCGCATCATGCCACGGCGCACCCTAGCCGCTGGTGCTAGCGGCGCTGGTTGCGTTCGGATTCGCGCATCTTGCGCCAGAAGAAGCTGGCAAACCAGCCCATCATGCCCAACGCAAACACAATCACCACCAAGCTGAACAACCCGTAGTCGGTGGAAAAAAGATCGACAATCGCTTTCATTCCCAGTGCTCCCGCAAACACACAACGTTGGCACAGTTGTACCCGCTCTGGGCCTCCTAGATTTGATGTGTATCAAACAGCGCGCAACCTCACCTGAACTGCACCATGAAACGCTATTGGTTGATATTTTCACAAACCGCCACCGTGTTGCTGGCGGTGTATTTTGTGGTGGCCACCCTCAAACCAGAATGGCTGCGGCGCGCGCCCACCGTGGCTTCTGTGGTGCAAGTGTTTGAAAACAATGATCCACACACCGAAACCAGCACGGCCAGCAGCGGCTACCGCCAAGCCGCGCAACTGGCTTCGCCCGCTGTGGTCAGCATCAGCACCAGCAAAGCACCGTTGCGCAACCCGCATCAGGCCGACCCGTGGTTTCGCTTCTTTTTTGGAGACCAAGCCAACAACCAACCGCAAAGCGGGCTGGGCTCGGGCGTGATCGTCAGCCCCGAAGGCTACATCTTGACCAACAACCACGTGGTAGAAGAAGCCGATGAAATTGCCATTCAACTCAGCGATGGACGCACCGCGCTGGCCAAAATTATCGGCACCGACCCCGACACCGACTTGGCGGTACTCAAGATTGAGATGAGCAATTTGCCCGTGATCACGCTGGGCAATTCCGACCAACTGCAAGTGGGTGATGTGGTGTTGGCGATTGGCAACCCCTTTGGCGTGGGCCAAACCGTGACCAGCGGCATTGTGAGCGCGTTGGGCCGCACACAGTTGGGCATCAACACGTTTGAAAACTTCATTCAAACGGACGCAGCCATCAACCCCGGCAATTCGGGCGGTGCGCTGGTGGACGTACAAGGCCGCCTCATGGGCATCAACACCGCCATTTATTCGCGCTCAGGTGGCTCCATGGGCATAGGTTTTGCAATCCCCACATCTATTGCACGCAACGTGCTGTCGGCCATTGTGCGCGACGGCGAGGTCACACGCGGCTGGATTGGCGTAGAACCCCAAGAGTTGACCCCCGAAATGGCGCAAAACTTTGGCATTGCCCCCAACGCTCAAGGGGTGGTGATCACCGGCGTTTTGCAAAATGGCCCCGCAGCTCAAGCAGGCATTCGCCCCGGTGATGTGATTGCAGCGGTACAAGACAAGGCCGTGAACAGTGTGCCCGGCCTGTTACAGGCGGTGGCCGCATTGTCGCCCAACCAAACCGCCACCGTGGACATTTGGCGCGGACAAGAACGGCTGAAGTTGCCCATTACACCAGGTCGGCGCAATGCGGCCAGCGCAGCACCACAAAACCGCTGACACGGCGTGTTTTAGAGAGATGGGGGCGTGGTGTCGGAACTTGGGGTGGCTTCAGCGTCGGCAGGTGAAGCACCCTTGCTGAACCAGCGCGCCCCCACAATGCCCAGTTCGTACAACAGGCACATGGGCACCGCCAACGCCAGTTGCGAAATTACATCGGGCGGGGTGACCACGGCAGCAACGACAAACGCCACCACAATGAAATACCCCCGAAAACTTTTGAGTTGCTCCACCGTGACAATGCCCATACGCACCAACAGCATCACCACCACAGGCACCTGAAAAGCCAGCCCAAACGCCAAATACAACGACAGAATGGCTTCCACGTACGAGGCAATGTCGGGGGTGGCGTTGACGCTATCGGGCGTAAAGCCTTGGATGAAGGCGAACATTTTGTCCAGTACAAAGAACTGCACAAACGCAATGCCCGTGTAGGCCAAAATGCTGCCAAAAACAATCAGCGGTAAGGCAAATTTTTTCTCGTGGCTGTACAGCCCCGGAGCCACAAAGGCCCAAATTTGGTAAATCACCCACGGCAAGGCCAACAGCAATCCAGCCATCATCAACACCTTGACTGGCACAAAGAACGGGCTGAACACGCCAACGGCAATCAACTTGACATCCGGCGGCATGTGGGCCCGGATGGGCGTGGCCACCAAATCGATCAAACCGCTGGGGCCAGGCCAGACCGCCAGCAACGCCATGCACACCCCCACTCCAATCAACGCGTACAGCAAGCGGTCACGCAACTCCATCAAGTGCTGAACAAAAGGCTGCTCGGTACCGGCGAGTTCGTCGGCAGAATGGGGTGGTGTGGGCATGGTTCAGAAAGGACGGGTTTTGGGGCGGTAACGCGCCACCCGCGCGGCACCCGACTGCACCCGAGTGCGCACGCCTGTGCGGGCCTTGTACCACTGCGGCACCGCTTTTTGCTTGAGCCGAAACCGCTTGCGCGGGTGGCGGTACTGCGGATAAGACGGTGCGGTTGCAACACCTTCGGCCTCAGTGCCGGTGACAAAACCGCCATCAAAGCCCGCGCTGCTGTCGTGCCACGTGCTGCTGTTGACATCGCGCACGGTTTGGTGGATGGTGGATTCGACGTGTTGCGCGGCATCTTGCACCGAGGCTTTCATGCGCTGCAACTCTTCCAAATCGATGGAGCGGCTGACCTCAGCTTTGACATCGGCCACGTAACGCTGGGCTTTACCAAACAAGGCCCCGACCGTGCGCACCACGCGCGGCAGCTTTTCTGGGCCGATCACGACCAGCGCCACAATGCCAATCAGCGCCAGCTTGGAAATACCCAAGTCAATCATGCACGGCCCTTCTTGCCACAGCCAACACCTGTGCGGTGTCAGCTTTTGGTCTTGGCTTCCACATCGATGGTGGTGGGCTGGACGGCGGGCTGACTGGCCGTTTGCTGCGTCACTTGAGCCGCAGGCGCGGCATCGGCAGCGGGCGAAGCACTGCCATCGCGCATACCATCCTTGAAGCCTTTAACGGCCCCACCCAAGTCCGAACCGATGTTCTTGAGCTTTTTGGTGCCAAAAATCAGCACCACCACCAGCAAGACAATCAGCCAGTGCCAAATCGATAAACTGCCCATGTGTGTAATCTCCTGCGCACGGGGCCACACCCCGGCATGGTTGGGAATTCTACGCCCACACCCGCACAGGCGCAGCACGCAGCCGATGGATGGGCAAATGGGGGCGGTAACGGTTTATTTCAACCGCATCAACCGCGCGCCCACGGGCGTGGGCCACCCATGACATGCAGGTGCAGGTGGTGAACTTCCTGCGCACCATCAGCACCGGTGTTGGCAATCATGCGAAAGCCGCCTTCGGGGTACGGGCGGCAGCCGTGCTCCAGCGCCAACTGGGGGGCCAGCACCATCATGCGACCCAGCAAACGCTCATGTTCGGGCGTGACCTGTGCCATCGACGCAATGTGCAACTTGGGAATCAGCAAAAAATGCACGGGTGCCCACGGGGCAATGTCGTGAAAGGCGTAAATATCGTCGTCTTCGTACACCTTGCGGCTCGGGATCTGGCCCGCCACGATTTTGCAGAAGATGCAATGGGGGTCAGCGTTGGGATACAAGCTCATGTCAGAACACTCCATCGGCATCGACCGGTTGGCCCGCGTTCATGCGCGCCATGCCCTTGACGATGCGGTACAAAAACCAAATTGAAATGGCCAACCACGCCAGCCAGCCCGGCACCAACAACAGCAGCCACAACGGAAACGTGACCAGATAAGCAACGCACGCGATGAGCACGGAGCGGATACGCCAGGTAAAGTGGCTGGCGTGCCAAGTACCTTCGGCCTCGGATTTTTTCACGAAATCCAAAATCAGCGCCACGATCAACAGCGTTGGCCCCCACTGCCCGCCGGGCACCAGCGCCGCCACCGCCACAATCAGGTGCAGCAAATAGCTGATGAGGCCCACGGTGTTGAGCCGACGCAGCAACTCCGGGTCGTGGTCGGGTGGCAAGACAGCAGGCGGCGGCATGGTGGCACGTTTGGGCTCAAGCCCAAGCTCAAGCGTGGCCTGCTTCGCGGGCCTGCACTTTGCGCAGGGCTTTTTCTTCCAGCCCGCTCAGGCCTTCGCGGCGGGCCAATTCGGCCACCACGTCCGCCGGACTCAGACCAAAATGGGCCAATGCGACCATGCAGTGGAACCACAGATCGGCCACTTCGCCCACCAGGGCTTGCGGGGTACCGTGGCCATGTTGCAAGTCCTTGGCGGCCATGATGGCCTCACCCGCTTCTTCGGCCACTTT
>JBLIZX010000042.1:0-3631 GCA_048860285.1 Macromonas sp.
CAGGGTGCTGGATTATCTGATGCACCAGCAAGACCGGGTGGTATCGCGCACCGAACTGACCGAGCACATTTACGGCCAAGACGGTGACCGGGACTCCAACACCATCGACGTGTTTGTGGGCCGGTTGCGCAAGAAACTGTCAGCGCAGACGATAGAAACTGTGCGCGGCCAAGGCTACCGGCTCCACGCAGCATGACAGCCCCCAGCACGGCATGGTGGCGCTCGCTGCGCTGGCGTTTGCTGGCGGCCACGGTGGTGGCGCTGTCGCTGGCCCTGCTGTTGGCGGGCTGGATCTTGAGCGGTTTGTTCCGGCAACACGTGCTGGAGCAATTCCGTGGCGGATTGCAGCGCCAACTGGACCAATTGACCAGCCAAGTGGAGTTGGATGCGGCAGGCCAACCCACCATCGATGTCCACAAATTTTCCGACCCGCGCTGGACGCAGCCCTATTCGGGGCTGTACTGGCAAATTGACCGCGTACGCGCCGATCAAAGCACCGAGGTGGCGGTGCTGCGTTCCCGCTCACTGTGGGATCAGGTGCTGCACGCGCCCAACGACCAGCTGCACCACGGCGTGGTGCATGCACACGAGCTCAATGGCCCCAACGGAGAGCCCGCACTGCTGTTGGAACGGTTGGTGCGCCATCCCCAAGCACCATCTGCGTCGTGGCGACTGATGGTAGCGGGGAATTTGGCAGAAACGCACGGCGCGATGCGGCATTTTGCAGGGGTGTTGGCAGCGTCGCTGGGGGTGCTGTTGTTGCTGCTGGTGGCCGCTGCTTGGGCACAGGTCACGGTGGGTTTGCGACCGCTGCGGACGTTGCAGCTGGGCCTGCGCGCGGTACAACAGGCCCACACCACACGGCTAGAGGGTCAATTTCCCACCGAATTGCAACCCTTGGTAGACGACTTCAACCACGTGCTGGCGCAAAACCAAGCGGTGGTGGAACGGTCGCGCACGCACGCGGGCAATTTGGCACATGCCCTCAAAACCCCGCTGTCGGTGTTGCAACAGGCGGCGGCACAATGTCCGTCAGATTCTGCCCTGACCGAACTGGCGCAACTGGTGCAAGAGCAAACGCTGATCGCGCAACGCCAGATCGACTGGCATTTGGCACACGCCCGCGCCTCGGCGGTGCAGCGCCTGCCCGGACAACGCACCGAAATCCAACCCACCGTGTTGGGGCTGGTGCGGGTAATGAAGCGCGTACACGCAGCGCGTGAATTGGTCTTTGAAACCACCCTGCCGCCCCAAGCGCTGTATTTTGCGGGCGAGGCACAAGATTTGCACGAAATACTGGGCAACCTGCTCGACAACGCCTGCAAATGGGCACACCATACCGTCACCTTGCAAGCGGAGAGACTGGCCGAATCGACCCCACCAACGTTGCGGGTGGTAATCGCAGACGATGGCCCTGGTTTAGACCCGACTCAAATACAACAAGTGATGGCACGCGGGGTTCGGCTGGACGAATCGGTGCGCGGTTCTGGCCTAGGGTTGGCCATTGCAAAAGATTTGATTGAAATGTACGGCGGTAGCTTGGAGCTGCAACGGCAGGCCAAAGGCGGCTTGCAGGCTCAGGTGCTGCTGCCGGCCACCGCCATGGACCTCACACCACCCGCCAAGAACTGACCACCCCGGAACGTTCGGCCACCGGGGTACGCGAGTAAGCCAGCAATTTGATCATGGCACCCAAGTTGATGCGGGTCTTGATTTGCGACCCCGGCACGGCGTGCTGCACGCCCATACCCGCTTGGGCCGCACTGAACAAACGCGGTTCGCTGAGCAGTTCGCCTTTTTTGTTCAGTACGGTGGCAACCACGGGCGTGTTGGCTTTTTCGCCCTTGCGCAACACCAAGGCGGTCTCGCCGCTTTCCAGCAGCACGAAGGTACCTGGGGGGTACAAGCCCAAGGCCTGCAACAGGGCCACGCCCACCTCGTCGTGCCCGGCCACACGGTTGTGGACAATGGCGGCCCGCGCGGCATCGGCGGCATCGCGCCCGGCGCGCGAAGCACGTGGACTCATGGCGGCGGTGTAGCGGTCCAGCACTTGCAACAGGTGGATCAAGCGCTCCAGTGGCGTGCGTTGTTGCCCTGCGGTGGTCACAGGAGGCAAGTCGGTGTGGTGTTGGCGCACCAACACCAACACCAACGGTTGGGCAATGCCTGCTGCCTGCAACAAGCGTGCACCTTCTTGCGGATGGCGGTCGATTTGCGCCCGCTGCACAGCCGAAGGTGGTTGGGTTTGCAACGCCAACGTGTCTTGCAAACCGGTCATGGCCACGTTCATGGTCAGCGCCGCTTGCACCAGCACTTGTATGTCCAGTTCGGACAACTTGAGTGTGGGGGCAAGCACATGGATCAACAGCGCGCACTGCAAGGCATGCAACACACTGTAACCACGGTACCCGACGACCGCACGGTGCATCAACACCAGCAGTGCCGCATCGGGGTTGCGCTGCCAAATGGCATGCAAATCGCGCGCGACACGCTCAAGCTGCGACGACAACGGCCCCGCTTTGGACTGGGTGCCTTGGGCAATTTGGGCCAGTACCACACGCAAACGGGCCTCGACCTCGTCAAGCATGGAATCGATGGTGCCATCCACCATCTCGTTGCGGCCAATATCGGCCTTTTGCAGCGCGTATTGGTCGATGTACTTGATGGGGGCATCGATGCGGCTGAGTTCAGCCAAACCCGACATCAGTGCCTGCACCGCCTCGTCGGATTCTTGGTATTCCACATACACCGCAGGCCGCGAACGCAGGGTCTCGAGCATGTGGTGGGTTTCAATGCGCAAGCCCTTGGCCAGCAACACCCGACCCTGTTCGTCCAACAGCGTAAAGCGCAAAGCCGACCCGAGACGCAGTTTTTCGGGGGACAGAGCAATGAGCTGTTGCGAAGAGGGATGGGACATGGGCCAGTTTTTGATTTCAATAGAATCACATTCTAAAGGGAACGTACGCGAAGTGGCTCTACGCTGCTATGCTGCACAGGTTTCTCTGTCCGCATTTTCCTATTTACATTGACCGCCATGATTCCTTTAAATTTCGACGACACCGTGGTGTTTGGCACCGAAGACCTGCTGGTAAGCTTGTGCAATTCTGTGACCAAGGTGCTCAACCTGGCCACAGGGGGCAATGTGCAGTATTCTGGCATGGTGCAACGCATCAATAAAACCTGTCTCAAGCCCGATATTGGTTGCTTTGTGCTGTTTGACGGTGGTTTTTCGGGGCTGGTGATTTTGAACTTCAGCGCCGAAGCCGCGATGGAGCTCTACGAAAGTTACATGCTCAACATGGGCATGAACAAAGCCGACTTGGCACGTTCGTACACGTCCGATGAGGTGGGCAACGTGATGGGCGAATTGATGAACCAAGTGCTGGGCGACTTCACCAGCAAGGTGCGCCGCGAACTGCAAACCCACATCACGCAAAACCAGCCCAAAATGCTGGCCCTGAACAAGCAGGTGCAACTGAGTGTGGATGCGAACCTCGACCACCCAGAAGCGCGCCGGGTGACGTTCTACACCAGCAAGAACCACATTTTTTACCTGGAACTGGCGGTAGACCGTACCGAGTTTGTCAAACTGTACGACTTTGACGGGCAAGAAGAAGTCAACCCAGACGAA
>JBLIZX010000043.1:0-2408 GCA_048860285.1 Macromonas sp.
TGGGCAGTTCAAACTTGGGTGCCAGCCACGGCTGGCGCTGTGGGTGTTGTGCGTTGGGGGGCGTAACCCAGAACGCCACCAGCGTCACCAGCACCGCGCCGCCCATCACGAATCCCAGGCTCGGATCCCACGCGCCCGGAAACTCCCCCTGCGCCATGCCCGCCAGGTTCAAAAAGCCCAGCACCTTGCCCGGCTGCGTCATGCCCGACACCACCAGCCCCAGTGCAAACACCACCCCGGCCACCAGCGCCAGCAGCAGCACCGCCACGCCCGGCGTGTGGGCGGCAGGTTGATTCGGATTCAGCGTCGTTGTTGTCATCACAGTTGTCCCATCACAAACACGGTGGCAAACGCGGTGGCCATGAACGTCAGCACCGCCGCCAGCGAACGCACCGAGCGCCGCCCCAGCCCGCACACGCCGTGGCCACTGGTGCAACCAGAACCCCGTACCGTACCGTAGCCCACCAGCAGTCCCGCTGCCAGCAGCAACACCGGCGAACGCTCGGGCAACGTGGGTGGCTCCAGCCACAGCCCGAACAGCGTGCCACCCGCCACCAGCCCAATCAGAAACGCCCAGCGCCAACCCGCCTGAGACACGGGCTCGCGCATCACGCCACTGGTGATGCCGCTGATGCCCGTAATCCGCCCCAGCCCCGCCAGCATCAGCCAGCTGGCCAGCCCGATCAACGCCCCGCCCAAGGCAGCCTGTACATAAGGGTGCATGGCACGCTCCTTCCAAAAACAAATAAACCCGTACCAGTATTTTCGCACCAACCGGCCCACTTGTGTTTTTGGTGTAAAAATGCCGCCACACGCCCCTGTCCGTGGGTTCCACTTGCGAGGTTACTGTCCATGTTGCCCATCCAGCTGTTCGATCCCGACTCCAGCACCTACACCTACATCCTGTTCGACGACCTCACGCGCGAAGCCCTGCTGATCGACCCGGTGGATACCCAGCTCCAGCGCGACTTGGCCACCCTGCGCCAGTACGGCCTCAAACTGCTGTGGACGGTGGAAACCCACGCCCACGCCGACCACATCACCAGCGCGGCGGTGCTGGCCGAACACACCGGCGCGCGCACCGCCGCCCCGGCGGCTTGCGGCATCGGCAACGCCTCGGTGCAACTGCAACACGGCGACACCTTGGCCTTTGGCCGCCACCAGCTCTGTGCTCTGGCCACGCCCGGCCACACGGCGGGCAGCATGTCCTTCACTTGGGACGACGGTGAACAGCGCCACGCCTTCACAGGCGACACCTTGCTCATCAACGGCTGTGGCCGCACCGACTTCCAATCCGGCAGCGCGCAGGCCATGTACCACAGCCTGACGCAAGTGCTGTTGGCCCTGCCCGACGACACCCTGGTCTGGCCCGGCCACGACTACCAAGGCCGCAGCCATTCCAGCATCGGGCAAGAGAAAGCCACCAACGCCCGAGTGGCTGGCAAAACCGAAGCCGAGTTCATCGCCATCATGGCCGCGTTGCACCTGCCCAAGCCGCGTCGTATCGACGAAGCGGTGCCCGCCAACCTCAGCTCCGGCCTACGTCACGACGTGGACGGTGCCTTGCTGATGCAACCGCGTCCCGCCACCGGCTACGCCGGCGATGTGTCGGCACCACTGGCTTGGCAATGGGTGCAGGCGGGCGAAGCGGTGTTGGTGGACGTACGCACCGATGCCGAACGTGCCTGGGTCGGCTTTGTGCCCGGTGCCCTCAACGCCGCTTGGAAGCAATGGCCCGGCATGCAGGCCAACCCCAACTTTGATGCCGAAGTGCAACAAGCCGCTGCCCACGGCCAGAAACTGCTGATGCTGTGCCGCAGCGGCGTGCGCTCCGTGGCCGCCGCCCAACGCGCCACCGAACTTGGCCTGACCGCTTACAACATCCTCGAAGGCTTTGAAGGCGACCCCGATGCCAACGGTCAGCGTGGTCACTTGGGTGGCTGGCGATTCCACGGACTGCCGTGGCGACAAAACTGAGGCTGAACCCGACTATCATGCACGTCCATGAGCTTTCTTGCCTTGGACGTTGGAAACACGCGCCTCAAGTGGTCGCTGTACGAAGCCCCCCGTGCCGGTGCGCCGTTGCTGGCGCACGGGGTGCAGTTTCTGGAAAACATTGAAACTTTGGCTGACGGCGACTGGCGACGCTTGCCCGCACCCCAATGGATACTGGGCTGCACCGTGGCGGGCGATGCCGTCAAACGCCGTGTGCAAGAACAACTCGAAGTCTGGGATGTGCATCCGCGCTGGGTGGTATCGAGCACCGCTGAGGCTGGTGTCACCAACGGCTACGACCACCCCTCACGCCTAGGGGCCGACCGCTGGGTGGCCGTCATCGGTGCCCGCCAGCGCCTGCTGACACGCGGTCAGGCACACCAGCCTTGCGTGGTGGTGATGGTGGGTACCGC
>JBLIZX010000044.1:0-4844 GCA_048860285.1 Macromonas sp.
CAAGGGCGTGGCCGTATCGCTCACGGTTTCGGTGTAACCGCCCGTGGCGTTGGGCGTGAAAGTGGTGGATGGCAACAGGTTCAGGCTGAAATTGGGCCGCTGCAGTAAGGCGGATTGCAACACCGTGCCCAAGCCATCCGACAGGCCTACCGTCACATCGTTGGCAAAGTTGTAATTGGCCGCGCCGTAATTGAAGCGGATACTGCCGTCGGCGCGCAATACCGACTCAAAACTCGCCGTTTGAGATTCGCTGGCAAAACGGGCCACGTCCCAACGCACCCCCAGCGTGTCGGCGCTGGCATTGATGCGAATGTCTTTGTTGTAACTGGTGCCAATGACCCAATCGTTCCAAGCGGGAGCCACGGCTTTGAACGCGGTCAACCCAGCCACAGAATCCTCGTATTCGTCGGTCGTTGCACCAAACGTGATCAAACCGTTGGTGGTGATGGCGGCTTGGGTGTAGGACTGACCGTAGTATTTGAACGTGAACGGCAGGTTGTAAACAAAATGGATGTCGTCCACATAACTGGCTTCGTTCAAACTCAGCAAGTTGACGTTGCCGCTGGCAGTCAACCCCACGTTCCCACTGGCACGCAAACCCCGCAACGTCAGGTTAGCCCCTGACAGGTTGACGTGCCCCCCCATGTTGGGCAGTGCAGAGGCTCCAACGTAAGCGGTGGCATTGAAGTTGCTGATGTTCAAATCGCCTGTGGCGGTTAAATCAACGTTGCCCGCTGCTGGTTGGAGCACGTCACCAGCGGTGTTGAGGCCCGCCACCGTCAGGTGGCCGGTGTTGTTGATCCGCACATCACCGCCGGGGTTGGTCATCGAAGTGACGTTCAAATCCCCCGTGTTGCGCAACGCCACCGCACCCGTGCCCAAATTTTGCACCATCAAGTTTTGCACCTGATTGTTGCCTTCCAGCATCACCCCCTGCGTGGCCTGCACAAACAAACGTGAGGCCTGCACCCACGCCGGGGTGCTGCTACCGTCTTGGCGCAACACTGGATCGGCGCTCACTGCACCGCCCGCCACCATGTCCACGTCCAGCACACCTTGGCTGGCACCAATGTCGGCTTGCAAATGGATGTTGCCTGCCGCATTCAACGTCAAGGTGGCACTGGTGGTGCCACTGGCGGCGGCCATCTGGATGGGAGCCGCCACCGTGATGTGGCCGCGTGTGGTGTCGGTGCCATCGCCCGCGCCGGTGGTGATCAACACATCGGTGCCTGCGCTCAACGCGGTGTTGACCACGGTGGCGGACACCGTGGAGGCATCGCTGTCGGCATAGAAAGTGGGGCCGTTGGCATCGAGCGAACCGGTGTCGGCCTGCACCGTGAGGTTGTACGGATCCAGCAACCACTGGCCCGGCTGCCCGTGCGGTGCCGATGCGTCCGCGGCCTGCGTGACTTGCAAGCGGCGTTTGCCCGAGGTCTCGATGCGGCCCCCATCGCCGCCTTGCGCACCACCACGGGCCGTGAGCTGGCCTTGCACGCGCGCGGTGTCGTCGGCCCACACCACCACGGTGCCGCCATCGCCTTGTACCCAGGCATCCGCGTGCATCTGTGCCCCGCTGGCCACCGTGGTGTGCGTGGCGTTGGTCACGCTGGCATCTGCGCCCTGCCAGCCACCGCCCACCAGCACCTCACCGCCCCCGCTGGGGCCGGAAGCATCGATGTGCGCTGCATCGCCCAAACGCACTTGCTGACCGGTGATGCGCACGCTGCCGCCTGTGTCCGCAGCGGCAGCGCCACGGCCTTGCGCGTCGATGCGGCCATTCACTTCGGTGGTACCCGCAGCACCGGCGTGCAAACGCACCACGCCGCCTGGCCCCACGCTGGCGCTGCGGGCCTCGATGACACCCGCGTGGCGCACCAACCCGCCATACACCGACACCTGACGCGCCATGAGCTCACCCAAGTTCACGGCTTGCTGCTGGTCGTTGCGGATTTCGACCCGCAACTCAGGCTGGTCGATGTCGGCCACTTCCACGCTGCCACCCGCTGCCAGCCAGATGTGCCCATCCGGGGCTTGGATCACGCCGCTGTTGTCCACCTGCGGCGCGATCAGCAACACTTGGCCACCGCTGGCAGTGCTGATGCGGCCCAGGTTGTGCACCGCACCTGCGCCGGAGGTGTCCTGAAAACGGTAACGCTGCTGCGTGAAATCCTCGTTGCTCAGGTGCAGGGTGGAGACCACCAGCCCAGCCACATCCACTTGGGCCTCGCGGCCAAACACCACACCGTTGGGGTTGACCAAAAACACACGGCCATTGGATTGCAATGCTCCCAAAATCTCGGACGGCGTGCCCCCCACCACGCGGTTGAGCACCTGGCTGCGGGCACTTTCCTGCACAAAGCGCGTCAGCTCCTGCCGCCCGATGTTGAAAGTCTGCCAATTGACGATGGCCCCCGGCGTGTTGGTCACGGTCAGGGTGTTGCCTTGCAAGTCGAACTTGGCCTGCCCGCTGACCACCTGCGCGCCCTGCGGGTTGGCGGCGGCGGTGGCGGCACCAAAGGCGGTGAGCCACGCCAGCAGACGCTGCAAGCGCCGCACGCGGCGCGGCGACATCACCACCCACGGCGTGCGCTGGCGCAGGGAACGGTGTGCAATCTTTTTCATCTCCATCCCCCGTCAGAAAAACCAGAGCACCTGGGCGTGTACTTTGTCGTGCCCCTGGGCCGTGCTGGCACTGGCACGCAAGGTGCGGGCCCAATCGAGCTTGACGCTGACATCGCGCCGCCACAACACCCGCAGCCCCACGCCCGAACTGGCCAAAATGTGGCGTGCGGCCTCACCCGGCAAGGGCTGGTTGCGCGACACATGCCCGTAATCCACAAACACCAGTGGGGTGATGCGCCAGTCGGTGCGCTGGCCGCTGCGTGCCGCCACATCGGGGGCCTGCCACTCCAGGCTGGTGCGCCAGCCCCGGTCGCCCCCTGCATCGCGCTCAGGGTAGCCGCGCACAGAATCGGCCCCACCAACGCCAAACTGCTCGGCCGACAGCAACAAATCGCGCGTCCATTGCCCCGACAGGCTGGCCTTGAGGCTGGACTGGTTGGCCAGACGCTCGGTCCACTGCACCTGTCCACGCAGCGCGGTAAATCCGGCTTGCGCGCCTTGGCGGCCCCCATCGCGGTTGAAGTGGGCGGTATTGCCCAGACGGTGCATGACGATATTGCGCACCACCCCTGCTGAAGCGGCCCAGTCGCGCTGCGCGCTTTGGTGGCTGGCGGTGTAGGTCAAGCCCAGCGGCGTGACCACAAAATCGGGCACCAAGCTGCCACCGCCACCCACCGGGGCCACCTGGTTGCGGTATTTCTTGAAGTCTAGGCTGTACGACAAGCTTTGCTGCCACGGCAGCGCCGCCTGCAAGCGTTGCTGGTAGCGCACGCCATAGATGTGGCCACTGCCACTCAAAGCGTAATCGGCACCGCCCATTGACAACGTGCCCGAATCCACGTTGGAATAGGCCGCCGTGAAGTCCAGGCTGTCGCCCAGACCGTGCAGCGGGATGCGGTAGTTCATGCCCACCACGGTCACATCGCTGAGCTTTTCGGGGCTGACGATGGCTTGTGCCGACAGCACATGGTCACGCTCCCACAGGTTGCCGTGTTGGAACAACACCCCAGCGCGGGTGGTGCCCGTGGTGGGGGTGCCGGTGTTGTCCAGCGTGGCGGCCCAGCGCCACGGGCGTTCATCGCGCACCTTGACCACCGCATCCACCTGCCCCGGCGCGCTGGAGCGGCGAAACACCACTCCCGTTTGCTTGAACGGCTGCTCGTTGGCCAAGCGGGTGTCGCGTTGCAAGTTGCGTGTGTTCACCACCTGGCCCGGTTGCAGGGCGGGCAGGCTGCGCCGGATGTTGTCTTCGCTGTGGTGCTGCGCACCTTCCACGCTGATGTGGGCCAACGTGGCTTCCAACACGTCCATGCGCACCAAGCCATCGCGGACTTCCTGCTCGGGCAACACCACCCGCACCGAGCCGTAACCCAGATCGAGGTAGAGTTTTTCCAGCGCCTCCAGCGCCGACTGGATGGTCTGGAAGTCGCTGTCGGGCCCGGTGTACGGCTCCACCGCCTGCTGCAACAGTTCGGGGGCCAGCAGCGTGTTGCCGCCTATGGTGTAGCCCCGCACGGCAAAGCGCGGCCCCGGCGGCTGCGCTGGAGCCGCTGCGGCAACTTCAGGCGTTTCGGCCACAGGTGCTTGCACAGCCTGCGCCTGCACCAGCGTGCTGCCCAGCAGCGCCAGCCCCGAAATAAAATGCAATCGACGATGCAGCACCCTGATCCCCTTGGTTGTGCGGTGCGGCACCGCGCCATCGGTCAACAGCACCGCTTCGGGACAGTTTAGCAGCGGGTCTGGGGCCGCACTGGCTTTACCCAAGCGGCCATACAAAAAAATCCGCCCCCTCCGACCCAAAGTTCAGGGCAAACGCGGGCGCACCCGACTGGCGGCCAGTTTGGCGTTGGTGCGGGCGGTGTCCACATCGGCGGCGCGGGCCAATGCCACCCCCATGCGGCGCTTGACGAAGCTCTCGGGCTTGCCAAACAAACGAATGTCGGTGCCGGCAATGGCCAGTGCCTCGTCCACCCCGTCAAACACCAGGCCTTGGGCTTCCACGCCACCGTAGATCACGGCACTGGCACCGGGGTTGCGCAAGCTGGTGTCCACCGGCAGGCCCAGGATGGCGCGGGCGTGCAGCTCGAACTCGCTTTGCCACTGCGTCGTCAGCGTGACCAAACCAGTATCGTGTGGGCGCGGGCTGACTTCGCTGAACCACACCTGTTCACCTTTGACAAACAGCTCCACCCCGTACAGGCCGCAACCGTCGGGTTCACCCT
>JBLIZX010000045.1:0-2879 GCA_048860285.1 Macromonas sp.
CCTGGCCGACGGCAAAGTGCTCACCGGCCAGGAAGCCTGCGATGCCACCGCCGCCCCGCTGCGCGAGAAGCAAGTGCCGCTGCCCATCCCCACCAAAAACTGGGTGGCGCTGACCCGCCTGCCCTGGATGCCCGCCGACCACACGGCCGCCAAGAACTTTGAAGTGGCCACCATGACGCGCTTCTTCAACCGCGAGCACCTGCTGACGCAAACCTTCTTCCCCGCCATCCCCAGCGACGGCCTGGCCGTGGAAAAAGGCGGCTTCTGGAGCAACTTTGCCACCCGCTACGGCTTCACGTATCTGAGCCAGGCCAACGGCAGTGTCTATGTGGTGCACGGCAAAATGCCCACCACGCCCAAGAACTGGGACGGCACCGCCAAGCCGCTGGACCAATCCGCCGACATGCGCTACTGGTCTATCTGCACCGGTAGCGCGCCACCCACCGGCATGACCGTGGACTGTGTGCATGACGAAAACATGACCGGCCTGCTCGACCCCCAAGGCAACTTCAACGTGGTCGTCACCCGCGCCCCGGACCGCCCCGCCAACGCCACCGAGAAATGCGGCGTGGTCTGGATGGAATACGGCAACGGCGACGGCATCCCCGGCGGCTCCAAAGACTTTGGCGTGGTCATCAACCGCCACACCCATGTGAACCCCAAGTTTGAACACAGCTGGTTCGCTGTGAAGAAGCCCAACGCCGAAGGCGAAATCATGGGCGACTACCTGCCCAAGGTGCTCAACCTGCACGACAAAGCCCGCTTTGAAGCGCTAGGCTGCCCGGTGGACACCACCAAACTGGCCGCCATGGCGATGCAGAACAAGTAGAAATTGCTACAAATTTAATAGCTGACCGCGCAGATACCGTAAGGGCTGCGCGGCTTTTTTTATTGGTACGCGATCACATACCATCACACCCGCGCCTCCCGCTCCAGCCCCTCGATAGACAAAATGTGCAAATCCCCATAACCCAGCCACGGATAGGAAATTCAACCGCATGAGGCCAAGTATGGCACGAGTTTTGGGCCTCGAAACACGTTCGGCCAAGGAAGGTTGAGCGCTCGCTTGCCGCTCAATGGCAAGAGCTTGGGAGGCAGTATGCATTTGGGCCTGGCGCGCGCGCAGCTGCTTCCCCGCAGCGATGGATACCGCCGCTTCACTGGGTCACCAATTGACGCGCTGGTCTACCTCGTCGGGTTGAGCTGCCAGATCCCAATCCGGCTCGCCTTGCGCACCATCATCCACCGGCGCGTCGCAGCCCTCCCACAGCGGTGGCCCGCGTGCCGGGGTGATGTGCGGGGGGGCAGACTCCACCCCGATGTGGTTCAGGATGTGGCGGATTTCGGCGCTGTGGGTGATGAAGGCAATGATGCGCATCTGCCCACCGCACATGGGGCACAGCAGCGGAAATGCCTCGTAGATGCGGGCAATCAGCACCGCCCACAAGTAATGCGCCGCTCGCTTCGGGCGTGCTTCAGGTTCGGGTGTGGGTGTGGCCGCGTTGCCCGGCGCCGCCACCCCAGGTACGCCCGCGCCAGGTTGTGCAGTCTCCACCGTGGCTGGTTGCGACGCAGCAGGCTGAGCCAGCGCCGTTACCGCCGCTCTCAGCGGCGAGTTTGGTGCCAGCACACCAAAGTAGCGGTGCCGGTGGGTGCGTGGCGGTGGCACCAGCGCGGCGATGCGGTCGATCAGTTCCAGCGGTGTGAGGTGCAGCTCATCTGCCTTGGCACCACGCTTGTCACTGGTGGGCTCGCTGCGCTGTTTGGCACAGCGGTACACCAGTTTGCTTCCCTCTTTGCGTAGGCGCTCCATGGAAAACGGTGGACGCGCGCAATAGCGCAGCAGCCGCTCCAGCGCAGCGCGGTCGTGGGCTTCGATGCAGACACCGGCGTCCACCGAGAAGCCGCTGTGTTTGTAGCCCAGCATGTCTTTGGCGTCACAGTTCTCCAGCAGGCCCCGAGCAACGAAGGCGCGCAGGATGCGTTTTTGCAGTGTGGTCTGCACTGGGGCCACGGTAGCCGCATCGATGCCGGTGGCCGCGTGAAAGATGACACCCGGCGATGAGATTCGAGGGGTCGCATCAGCATCGCCCTCGCCCTCCACTTCCTCAAACACCCCGTCCACCACACAAACGTGGAAGTGGACGTGTTCATTGAGGCTGGAGCCGAATCGGTGAATGAAGGCGATGGCACCGATGTGCAGGCCTGCCTTGTCCATATGGGCCGCACCGGGGCTGTGGGTCTGCAGAGTTTGTGCGATCACCCGCAGAAAGATGCGCAGCACCATGCTCAGCACCGCTCCGTCGCGTTGCATGAAGTACCGCAACCTCTTGGGCACGGAGAGCACCCACTGGCGCACCGGCAGGCGGGGGAAAACGTGGTCGCTCAGGTGTGCCGCCGTCTCCACCATCCGCCGCGTGGTGCACGAGGGGCAGACTCCCCGGCCTTTGCAGGAGAAGGCTACAAAGTAGTCGTGCCCACAGTCGCCGCAGCGAGCGCGGGCAAAGCCATGGGCAAAGATGCCGCACTCAAGATACTTGGCAAACGCTTTGCGCACGAAGGGCTTGGGGGTGTGGTGGTCGCCCTGGCCGTCGAACTGACCCGCGCTGGCCAACTCTAGCCAGGTCTCGTAGTGCTCGGCTACCATTTGGTAGAGCAGCGTGCGTTCGGGGTGGCGTGGGTTGTAGAGCTTGGGCTTGGAAGTGGCTGACATGAATACTGTGCAAATGCACAGTATTCTGCGGCGATTGTTTGGGTACGCAAAGCACAAGGCCCGAACCGTCGCCAGTTCGGGCCTTGTCAGGGTAGCTTGGCTGCGGACTTACTTGCGCGCAGGCGGCACATCCGTGCAGCTGCCATGCGCCACTTCCGCCGCCATG
>JBLIZX010000046.1:0-8563 GCA_048860285.1 Macromonas sp.
GCCGTTGATCCACCACGTCGCCGTTGCTTTGGGCAATGCGCAAGCGCACCGGAATGTGGTGCAGGGTGGGGGCCAGCCAGACTTCGACGGTCTGGTCGCTGCTGTGGCGCGGGCGGCGGGTGAATTTGACGGTGTCGTACACGCCGGCGGGCAGTGGCTGGCGCTCACTGCCTTGGGCTTCAAAGTGCCATGTTTCACTGTCGGCACCACCGGCCACCGGAATGGGCCAGTTGGTGGGCGTGGGGGTGGCGGTGGCCACTGCGTGGTTAAGTTGTGTGGCCAACTGAAAAAACACACTGAGCCGGTCTTGCACACCCTCGGGGGCCGGTTGTGGGGGGCCGTTGCCTGTGTGTTGGGTGTGTTGCTGGGAGTCAAACCAAATTTCGCGGGTTTTGCGCGCTTGGTCAATAAAGTGTTCGGGGTGTAAGCCCTCGGCATCCAATCTGCCGGAGCTGGTTTGTTGGCGTTGCAGCCACAGCGCGCGCAGGGTCATCTGGACGCGGTAGCGTTGGCCGTCGTGCTGCCAGTGCAAGCTGCCTTCGGCTTGGTACGACAGCCCTTTGGCGTGTCCGGTGACATCGTAATGCCAAGTGCCTGGTGGTGGTGCGTACAAGGCCGGAGCCGTGGTGGTGGACGTGGGCTTGGGAATGGTACCGCTGGCGGCGGCCAGGTGAAATTCCGTGTCGTCGGCGGTGGGGGCTGGCGCTGCGGGGCTGGGGACTGTGGTGGTGGCGGTTTCGGTGGTGTCCAGTGGCTCGGCGGTGTTGGTCGTGGCGGAGGCTTGGGGAGGGGAGGCGCTGGTGTCTTCCTCCCGCGCAGGGAGGGATGGTGGTGCCGATGGGGGACGCACGACCCGCTGTGTAGGCCGTGTGCTTATAGGTGCCGTGGGAGTTGGTGCTATGGTTGCAGGCGCTGGCACCGCTGCCAGCAGCGTGGCGCTGATGGTGTGTGGGCTGGCGCTTTCTGCGGCGGCGGTGTTGGTGTGCCCCGATCCCTGCCAAGCCCATTCCAGTATGCCCGCGTGTGCGGCCAGCACCACCGCGCTGCTGGCCAGCACACCTGCCCAGCGGCGGCGTTGCCGGGCAGGGGCATCAGGCATCGCGGTGTCCCAAATCGGCGCTGAGTTGGCGGGTGCAACGCAACAAGGCTTGCGCCACGGGGCTGTTCCAGTCCGAATTGAACGTGGCCACGGAACCCAGCACCACCACGCCCAAGGTGATGCGGCCTTGGGCATCGAACACCGGCGCACAAAAACCGGCCACGCCGTTGAGCAGGCTGTGTACCACGCGGGCGAGGCCACGCTGGCGCACCTCTTGGAACAGCGCATCGACTTGCGCGGGGGTGTGCGGTATTTCGGGGTGCGGGTGGCGTTGTGCTTGGGCCAGTTCTTGGGTCAGCAGCGGGTGCAGTTTGGGCGCGTCGTGGCTTTGCATGGCCATGAAGGCGGCAAAGCAGCGCCCGGTGGCAGAACTCAGCAAAGGCATCACGTCGCCCAGACGCAGGCTGACGGGCACCGATTGCGGTGCCTCCACCCAGTGGACGATGGTGGGGCCGTGGTTGCCCCACACGCCCAGCGCCACCATGTGGCCGGTTTCGTCCAGCAATGCGTCGGCGCGTTCACGTGCCAGGCGCACCGCATCCAGGCGGCTCAGGCCTGCTAAGCCCAACCTCAGGGCCGCAGGCCCCAAGTCGTAGCGTGTGCTGCGCGCGTCTTGCTGCACCAACCCCAGCCGTTGGAAGCTGACCAGGTAGCGGTGGGCTTTGGCTGCGCTCATGCCCGCAGCGGCGGCCAAGTCGCGCAGCATCAGCGGGCCGGGGGCTTGTGCCATCACCCCCAGCAGCGCAAACCCCACCTCCACCGATTGGATGCCCGCGCGGGGGTGGTCGGCGTGTGAGGCCTCGGTGTGGTCGTGGAGTGTGGACATGGACGCTGGCTTACATTTTGGGCGGGGGAGCTTCGCCGTGGCTGCGCTCCCAGCCGTCTTGGCACTGAATACAACGCAGAGCAACTGGGTTGGCTTGCAAGCGTGCCGGGGCAATGTCCACCCCGCAGTCGGTGCATTGGCCGTAGTTGCCGTTGGCGATGCGCTGCAACGCCGCATCAATGGCGCTGAGTTCTGCCGCTTCGCGTTCTTCCAGTGCAAAGGTCAGGTCGCGTTGGGCATCGTCCTGCGCCCAGTCGCCGGTGGCCAGGGTGCGGGCTTCGGCAGCGGCTTCCGCGCGGCCCACCGAGCCTCCGCGTTGTGCGCGCAATTGGGCCAACAAATCGTCGCGCATGTGCTGGAGTTGGGCACCCAAGGCATCAAAGGAAGGGGTTGGTTGTGTCATGGCAGTGTCTCCGCGCCGGGGGTTGTCGAGTAGTGCGTCTATTGTGCCTTGAAGCGCGGGCAAAGCTTTGAGCGGCATCAAGCCTGTGGCATCCTTGCGGGGTGGGCCTGCGCTGGTGCGGGCCGCCAGCCGTTGAGACACAGGAGCTTGAGCATGGACACCCCCGATTTGAGTGCATTTGCCCAGTATGTACCGGGTTTTGAGTTTTTGCAGAACCTGACCCGCCAAGCCGTGGCAGGGGCTGCGCCCGCCGGTGCCCCTGGGGGCTTGTCGGGTTTTCCGTCGCTCAACCAGTGGATTGCCCCCACGGTGAGCGTGGAGGAGCTGGACAAGCGCATTCAGGAGTTGAAGGCGGTGCATTTCTGGCTCGACCAGAACACCAAAGCACTCAGCGCCACCATCCAGGCACTGGAGGTACAGCGCATGACGTTGGCCACGCTGCGCGGTATGAACGTGAACTTCAGTGACATGGCCGAAGCGTTCAAAATGAAGCCTGTGGTGCCCACGCCCGCCCCGACACCGGCTCCGACACAGCCCCCCACACCAGCGCCAGCGGTGGACACCGTGGCGGCGGCACTCGATTCCATGTCGTCGATGTCATCGGCTTGGATGGCGGCGGCCACGCCGCTGTTTGCTGTGCCAACGGGGGCCGCTCCCAGTGCTGTACCCGCACCAGTCCCGACATCGCAACCCACAGCGGCACCCACCCCAGCGCCTACGCCTGAACCTACGCCAGCCCCGACCGAGCCACCCGTGGCCGCTGCGGCACCTGCGCCGGTGGTGGATCCGATGCAATGGTGGAACGCCCTGACCGAGCAGTTCCAGGCCATTGCCAGCCACACGCTGCAAGACATGGCGACGCAGGCCAGCCAAGCGGCTGGGCATCTGACCCAGTTGGATTCGGGGGCGGCGGCAGCGGTCAGCCCCGAAGTTGCTGCGACGGCCCCAGCGCCCAAAAAACCTACCACTCGCCGCAGCACCAAGGCCACGGGGGATGGTGCAGTGTCTGCCCCCCCTCCGGCACCACGCCGCAAGCGTGCGGCTTCTCCTGCACCCACCAAGGTCAGGGACGAGGATGAGCACGGCCCGGTGCTGTGATGCGCCGGGGGCCGCTTTAGGCGGCAACAGGCATGGGCAATGCCAGCAACGGCGTACCTTGTGGGTGGCCGTCTGTGTCCAGTTGGAAGTTGCCCACCAAGCGGCGCATGTCTTGTGCTTGGTCTTGCATGACGCTGGCGGCGGTGGCCGATTCTTCCACCAGCGCCGCGTTTTGTTGCGTCAGCTGGTCGAGCCGCGCCACGGCGGTTTGCACTTGGGCAATGGCCCCGGCTTGGCTGGCCACAGCTTGTTCCACGTCGGCAATCACTTGTGATGCGGCCTCAATGCGGTCGCCAATGTGTTGCATGGCCTCGCCTGCCTGCGCCACCAGTGCCGAGCCGCTTTCGATTTGCTTGACCGACGATTCGATCAGCTGCCGAATATCGCGCGCCGCGCTGCTGGCGCGTTGGGCCAGAGAACGTACCTCACCGGCCACCACGGCAAAGCCGCGTCCTTGCTCGCCGGCGCGCGCGGCTTCTACCGCTGCGTTCAGGGCCAGGATGTTGGTTTGGAACGCAATACCGTCGATCAAGCCGGTGATTTCGCCAATTTGGCGCGAGCTGGCGTGGATGCCTTGCATGGTGCCCACCACCGACGACACCACTTCGCGGCCTTGATGGGCGGCTTGGGTTGCTTCACGTGCCAGCGTGCTGGCTTGGCGGGCCGATTGCGCCCCTTGGTGCGCCGCCGAGCCAATTTCTTCCATCACGCTGGCGGTTTCTTGCAGGTTCGAGGCCGTGTGCTCGGTGCGTTGGCTCAGGTTGAGGTTGCCGTGCGCAATCTCGCTGGAGGCCAGTTGCAGGTGTTGTGAGGCGTTTTGGATGTCGCGCACCATCGTTTGCAACTGCTGGCGCATGCGGCCTATGGCGTTGAGTACGCGGCCCATTTCGTCTTGGCGGCCCATGGGCACCGGCACCGACAGATCGCCCTGCGCGATACGTTCGGTCACGTCCATGGTTTGGTTGACCGAGTGCATGATGGTGTACACCGTGCGCCACAGCACCCCCAGCACCAGTGCCAGCCCGGCCAACAGGCCCAGCAGCACCACCGCCACGCTCAGGCGCAGCGAGGCTACCCGCGCATGCAGCCGGGTGTCGAGCAGATCCAGCACGCTTTGCGACAAATCGGTTTGCAGCTTGGAGGCGGTGTGCAAGGTTTCGCGCATGCTTTCCAGCGGAAAGCTCACGTCTTGCGCCACCGCCGTCAGCAGTTGCTGCACCATCAACTCCTGCTGTTGCAGTTGTTGGCGCGCGGTTTGGGTGTGTTCGGCCAGCGTGGCATCGCCTTGCCCAGCTTGTTGCAAGTGTTGGCGCATGGCGTACACGTGCTCACGGTAGCGCGCAGCGGCGGCGGCCATGGCCCCGGTGTCGTCCACCGCAGCGGCGGCGGCCAGCGCGCTCAGTTCCGACAGCGCATCGCCCACGCGCACCGCATCTTGCAGGCCTGCGCGCACCAAAAAGTGGATGCCGGGATCGGTGTCCAGCAGCAAGCGCGCTTCGGTGTTGAGCGCCAACATTTGGTTGTAAATGTGTTGTTGCAGCGCCAGATGGCCCGTCAGCCATTGGGGCAGGGCGGGCGCACCCGACGCAGCGGTCTGTGACAACGCCCCAAACGCTTGTTGCACCGCTTGCACGCCTTGTTGGTGCTGGGTTTGCAGCGGGCTGTCGGGCAGGGCTTGGGCCACTTGTTGCAGGTGCTCTTGCATCTGGTTGGCCAGTTGGGTGCGGGTCTGTTGTTGTTCGGGTTGGCCCGCGATGGCTGCACCGGCCTCGCGGTGTGCCTGCACATTTTTCAGCACCGCTTGCCAAGCGTGGTTGGCCGCCAGCGCCGACAGTGCCGCCTGCGCTTGGGCCACGTCGTGCCACAGGTAGCGCCCCAGCCAAACGGTGGGCACACAGGCCAGCAATACACACAGGGCAGCCACCAAACGCAAGCGGGTGCGTATGGTGAGCGAGGTCGTTTGGTCAAACAAGGACATGGGGGCGGCGCGCTTAAAAAGTCAAGCAGATGCCGCCGAGTCTAAAAAGCCAATGTGGCTTCAATGTGGCAAAAATATGTCAAAGTGATGACATGTAGTGTCATCCTTGCGTTTTTGACTGCCGTTTTGGCCATTACACGCCGCGCGCGCGCTCGGCCTTGAAGCGGGCCCGGAAGGCGCTGAACTGGCCTGCGTCCAGCGCATCGCGCACCTCCTGCATCAGGGCCAGGTAGTAGTGCAGGTTGTGGATGGTGGTGAGCATGGGGCCCAGCATTTCGCCACAGCGGTCCAGGTGGTGCAGGTAGGCACGGCTAAAGCCGTCACGCCCGCCGTTGTCCCAGCTCACACCGCTGCTGCCCGCGCAGGCGTAGCAGGTGCAGGTGGTGTCCAGCGGTTGCGGGTCGGCCTTGTGGCGGGCGTTGCGGATCTTCAAGTCGCCAAAACGGGTGAAGATGGTGCCGTTGCGCGCGTTGCGGGTGGGCATCACGCAGTCGAACATGTCCACGCCTTGGGTCACACCTTCCACCAGGTCTTCCGGTGTGCCCACGCCCATTAGGTAGCGTGGCTTGTGTGCGGGCAGGCGGTGGGGCGTGTGCGCCATGATTTGCAGCATCAGCTCTTTGGGCTCGCCCACGCTTACGCCGCCCACAGCGTAGCCGGGGAAGTCCATTTCGACCAGCGCCTCCAGCGATTCTTGGCGCAGGTGCTCGAACATGCCGCCCTGCACAATGCCAAACAGCGCATTGGGGTTGCCCAGCCGCTCAAATTCGTTTTTGGAGCGCAGCGCCCAGCGGCGGCTCATTTCCATGCTGTGGCGCGCTTCGGCCTCGGTGGTGATGTGGCCGCTGCCTTTCTCGCCCTGCCAGTAGGGCGTGCATTCGTCCAACTGCATCACGATGTCGCTGTTCAAAATGGTCTGAATCTGCATGCTGACCTCGGGCGACATGAACAGTTTGTCGCCGTTGACCGGGCTGGCAAAGTGCACGCCTTCCTCGCTGATTTTGCGCATCGCGCCCAGGCTCCACACTTGGAAGCCACCCGAGTCGGTCAGGATAGGCTTGTTCCATTGTTCGAACTGGTGCAGCCCGCCAAACGATTGCATGATGTCCAACCCCGGGCGCATCCACAGGTGGAAGGTGTTGCCCAAAATGATTTGCGCGCCCATGTCGTGCAGGCTTTGCGGCATCACGCCCTTGACGGTGCCGTAGGTGCCCACGGGCATGAAGATGGGCGTTTGCACCACGCCGTGGTTGAGGGTCATGGTGCCACGGCGGGCGTGGCTGTTGGGATCGGTGGTGAGCAGGTCGAACTTGAGCATGGTGCGGCAATTGTCCCCCATCAAACCGCGCTGCGTCGCTGTGCGAAGGTGGCCCAAGATGGTACAGGCGGTGGTTGGCCGGATTTTTTTGGCTCGGAGTGCAAAAAATGTTCCACCGTCACCAGACTTGTCATTACGATGCAACACATGACCCTCATTTTCACGCTGGCCATTGCCGTGGTGGTGATCGTGCTGTTGTTCGATTACACCAACGGTTTTCACGACGCTGCCAACATCATTGCCAGCGTGATCGCTTCGCGTGCCATGACTCCGGTGCAAGCGGTGGCACTGGTGGCGGTGTTCGAATTTTTGGGGCCGTTGCTGGGTGGCACGGCGGTGGCCAACACCATCGGTTCGTTTGTAAAGTTGGACGACTTGCCGCCAGTGCAGGCGCTGTTGGTGATTTTGTGTGGCTTGCTGGGGGCCATTGTGTGGAACCTGTTTACGTGGTGGCGCGGTATTCCATCGTCGTCGTCGCACGCGCTGGTGGGCGGTTTG
The DNA here is from genome assembly GCA_048860285.1 of Macromonas sp. Taxonomy (GTDB): domain Bacteria; phylum Pseudomonadota; class Gammaproteobacteria; order Burkholderiales; family Burkholderiaceae_C; genus Macromonas_A. The sequence goes on from JBLIZX010000046.1 coordinate 7,221, forward strand.
GCCGGGGCGGTGGTGGTCTCGGCGGGGGCAGGCCATGTGGTGTGGGGTTTTGAGGCACTGGCGCAGGGCCACGTCACGGGTGTGATGAAGGTGTTGCTGGCGCTGGTGCTGTCACCGTTGGTGGGGTTCTGGGTGGGTTTTGCGTTGCAACGCCTCATGCTGCGTTTGCTCAGTGGTGTGCGGCCTTCGTTCAACCAGCGTTTGCGTCACGTGCAGTACTTGACGGCCGCAGGGTTGGCGTTTTCGCACGGGGCCAACGATGCCCAAAAAAGCATGGGCATTTTGACGCTGGTGTTGCTGATGGGCGGTTTTATTGACCGCTTTGAAGTGCCACTGTGGGTGATGTTGGCCTGTGCGGTGGCCATCACGCTGGGCATCTTGTCGGGCGGCTGGCGCATTGTGCGTACGCTGGGGTTTGCCATTTACAAGGTGCGTCCGTTGCACGCGCTGGACTCGCAGCTCACATCGGCCTCTGTGATTCTGGGGGCATCGCTGCTGGGTGCGCCAGTGTCCACCACGCACGTGGTGGCCACGTCTATCATGGGTTTGGGCGCTGCGGAGCGGCCCAAAGCGGTGCGCTGGGCCAAGGCGGGTGAAATTGCCACCACGTGGGTGGTGACGATACCGGGGGCAGCGTTGTTTTCGGTGGTGTTTTATGTTGTGGCGCGTGGGCTAGTGGCCATGACGGGAGGTACATGATGAAGTCTGATGGGCCCCCTTCGTTGTTGTCGCGGTTGCTGGAGCGTTTTTTTCCAAAAATGCCCGACTTCTTTGCCATGCTGCACGCGCAAAGCGTGCAAGTTGAAATCTCGGTCGAGCAACTGGTGCTCTACATGGAAACCGCCGACCCGGTGTACGGTGAACACATCAAAGAGGACGAGCACGCGGCCGACAAGCTCAAAGTCCACAACCTCCACACCCTGAATGAAGCGTTCTCCACCCCCATTGACCGCGAAGACATTTACCGCGCCATCACGCAACTGGATGCCATCATCAACTTTTGCAAAGACGGCGTGGCCGAGATGGACATGCTCGGTGTGCCACCCGACAAATTCACCTTGGAAATGGCGCGTCTGTTGCACCAAGGCACCGTGTCGCTGCGCGACGGCTACGCCAAACTGGGGCACAACCCCGCCGATGCCGCCATCGATGCCGACTTGGCGCGCCGCGCCGAACGTCAGGTGGAAAAACTCTACCGTGTGGCGCTGGCCGAGTTGTTCCAAGGTGACGATTACGTCCACATGATGAAGAAGCGCGAGATCTACCGCCACCTGACCAACGCCGCCGAGTGCATGGCCCAAAGCGCCAACACCCTGCACGACATTGTGGTGAAAATGGTGTGA
>JBLIZX010000047.1:0-13269 GCA_048860285.1 Macromonas sp.
GCCTTGATGAAAGAATTTGGCCTCGACGACACGGTGCTGACCGAAGAAGAAGCCAAACTGCGCCGCGACCGTCTCAAAACCCTCATCAAGTTGGGCAAAACCCGTGGCTACCTGACCCACGGTGAAATCAACGACCACTTGCCCGACAAGCTGGTGGAAGCCGAAACGCTGGAAGTTGTCGTATCGCTGCTCAACGACATGGGCGTGGCGGTGTACGAACAAACCCCCGACGCGGAAACCCTGCTGCTCAACAACACCGGCCCCACCGCTGCGTCCGAAGAAGAAGCCGAAGAAGAAGCCGAAGCTGCCCTGTCCACCGTGGACAGCGAATTTGGCCGCACCACCGACCCGGTGCGCATGTACATGCGCGAGATGGGCACCGTCGAGCTGCTGACCCGCGAAGGCGAGATCGAAATCGCCAAGCGCATTGAAGGTGGTTTGAACGACATGATGGCGGCGATTTCCGAATCGCCCGCCACCATCGCCGAAATCTTGGCCATGGGTGAGGAAATACGCAGCGGTGCGGTGGTCATCTCCACCATCGTGGACGGTTTTGCCAACGCCAACGAGGCCGACGACTACGTGGCCGAAGAGGACTTCGACTCCTACGACGAAGCCGACGACGACGATGGCAAGGGCGGCTCCAAAGCCATGACGCGCAAGCTCGAAGAGCTCAAGCGCGAAGCCCTGAACCGCTTTGATGCCATCCGCGACCTGTCGCAAAAACTGCAAGCCACCTACGATAAAACCGGCTACGGCACCCTGGCCTACCTGCAAGCCCAGCAAGCCCTCACCGCGCAGCTGATGACGATCCGCTTCACGGCCAAAGCGATTGAGAAGCTGTGCGACACCGTGCGCGCCCAAGTCGAAGGCGTGCGCAAGAAAGAACGCGAGCTGCGCAAGATCATTGTTGAAAAATGCCGCATGCCACAGGAAACCTTCGTCAAGGACTTTCCGCCCAACTTGCTCAACCGCGACTGGGTGGAAAAACAAGCCGCTGCGGGCAAACCGTGGAGCGCCACCATGGGCCGCCACATTCCGCCCATCCAAGAGCTGCAACAACAACTGATCGACCTGCAACGCCAAGTGGTGGTGCCACTGGAACAGCTCAAGGCCATCCACAAGCGCATGAACGAAGGCGAGCGCATGTCGCGCGATGCCAAGAAGGAGATGATCGAGGCCAACCTGCGACTGGTGATTTCGATTGCGAAAAAATACACCAACCGTGGTTTGCAATTCCTCGATTTGATTCAGGAAGGCAACATTGGTCTGATGAAGGCGGTGGACAAGTTTGAATACCGCCGGGGCTACAAGTTCTCGACCTACGCCACGTGGTGGATTCGCCAGGCTATCACGCGCTCGATTGCCGATCAGGCGCGTACCATCCGCATCCCGGTTCACATGATCGAAACGATCAACAAAATGAACCGCCTCAGCCGCCAGCACTTGCAAGAGCACGGCTTTGAGCCAGATGCCAGCCTGCTGGCCGAAAAGATGGAGATGCCCGAGGACAAGATCCGCAAGATCATGAAGATTGCCAAGGAGCCGATTTCGATGGAAACCCCCATCGGCGACGACGACGATTCGCACCTGGGCGACTTCATCGAAGACAGCGCCAACACCGCACCCATGGAAGCCGCGATGCAAGCGGGCTTGCGCGAGGTGGTCAAGGAAATCCTCGACAGCCTAACCCCGCGCGAGGCCAAGGTGCTGCGCATGCGCTTTGGCATTGAGATGTCCACCGACCACACGCTGGAAGAAGTGGGCAAGCAGTTCGACGTGACACGCGAGCGCATCCGCCAAATTGAAAGCAAGGCGGTGCGCAAGCTCAAGCACCCGAGCCGCTCCGACAAACTGCGCAGCTTCATCGACTCGCTCTAACCACCACGACCAACCCCGCAGCGGGTTTGCGACAATACCGACGGGAACCGGCAACGGCTCCCGTTTTTTTATGGCGACAGGCAGGACACAGCAACAAATGGACCAACAGCAGGCAACAGCAGGCAGTGATTTGTTTTCGGGCAAAGTGGCGGTTGTGGACGCGGTGGAGCAATTGCGCACACGGCTGCTGGATTTGTCCTCGCGCAACACGCTGCTGCACTACAAGCACCCGCGCGGGCGCTGTGTGCAACTGGCCGGCGCACCGCAGTTGGATGCGGTGTTTGAGCACCTCTACGTCGGTGGCAAACCGCTGACATTGCAGTATGTACCGCTGCCCAGCGCCAGCGGTAGCACCCCGCCCGAAGCCAAAACCCACGCCGCCACGCTGGGGCTGGCCGTTTCGTTCGAGCTACCCGCCCCCCCTGCTGCGACGGCCTCCACGCCCAAAGACAACGGCAAGGCCACCGCACTGCAAACCCTGCTGTACCCCGCAGAGCTGGAGCGCCAATTGCGCCAGTTGGCGGCCCAAGCCAAGACCGCCATCGAGGAAACCGGCACCAACATGCTGTTCTTGGTACTGGGGTTTTTGGAGTATTACGACAGCGACGATTCGGAACGCGCGCTGCTGGCCCCATTGTTGTCGTTGCCCGTGGCGTTGACGCGCGGCGGTGTGGACAACAGCAGCCGCACCTACACCTACCAGCTGGCCCACAACGGCGAAGATGTGGCCGACAACCAAACGTTGAAAGAGAAACTGCGGCGCGACTTCATGCTGTCGCTGCCCGACTTTGACGAAGACGACGACACCCCCGAGCGGTACCTGACCAGCGTCACGCAAGCCATCCAACACCAACCGCGCTGGCGCGTGCGCCGCCAGCTCACACTGGGCATGTTGTCGTTTGGCAAACTGGCGCTGTGGGCCGATTTGGACCCCAAAAAACACCCGCACCTGCTGCACCACGATCTGGTGCGGGCGGTGTTTTCAGGCGGAGAACACGACGGCAGCCATGGGCCAGACGGTGTGTTCCAAGCCGAGGACTACCGCATCGACGAACGGCCTGAGGCGATGCAGGCGCTGATTTACAACGCCGACTCGTCGCAACACAGCGCCATCATCGACGTGCTGGCAGGCAAGAACCTGGTCGTCAATGGGCCACCGGGCACGGGAAAATCTCAAACCATCACCAACATCATTGCGGCGGCGCTGGCACGGGGCAAGACGGTGCTGTTCGTGTCGGAAAAGATTGCTGCGTTGGAAGTGGTACGCCGCCGCTTGGACCAAGCCGGGCTGGGGCACTTCTGCCTGGAGCTGCATTCGCACAAAGGCCAGAAAAAGAAACTGCTGGACGATGTGGCTGAACGGCTGGAGCAGCAATTTCCGGCACCACCACAGTTTCAAGCCAAGCTGACCACGCTGCAACGCCAAAAGACCGAACTGGCACGTTACGCTGAGCTGATGGGCAGCCGCATCGGCAACGCACTCGGGCTGACGGTACACGACGTGTTCTGGGCCGCCGAGCGCCGTCGCCAAACCTTGGGCGAATCGGCCAGCGAAGTCCAGAACCTGCCGCTGCCCGAGGCCACCCACTGGAACGCCGACGCGCTGGAAACCCGACGCACCCGTTTGAGCGGTCTGGCGCAGTTGTACGATGTGATTGGCCCCTTCGATGCCCACCACCCGTGGTGGGGCTTCTGGCCCGAACCGCTGGCCCCCGGCGACGATGAGGCCATCGCACGGCTGGTTTGGGAAGCCCACGCACACGCGCAAGCCGCCGCCCAAGCCGCCAGTGAAGCGGTGGCCGCATTCGGTTTGGACGACGTGCCCGACTTGGACCAAGCGCATACGGTGTACCAAGCCTTACAACGTGTTCCGGCATGGCCCGCCGATTTTGCCGGCGACCTGCTGTCGCGCTTGTTTGATCCACACAACGACCCCCAAGGCCGACGCAGCGCCGAGCTGTTGACCGAGGTGGAACAGCGTATGGCGCACACCCAGCAACTGTTCCAAACCGCCGCCGAGGTGTTGCTGCCCGCGCCCCACCACCCCGACGGTGCCCCCCCACCCTTGCCCGATGCGCCACTGACCCCGCCGCCCGCCAGCTTGCTGACGCTGCCACTGGAACAAGCCCAAACGCGTGTGCAAGCCCTGGCGCAAGCGGTGGACGCGTGTGCCAACGCCATTGCGCTGGCACAGCCCACGTACAGCGCCATCCACCGCGCCAGCGCCGAGGCTTTCTTGCGCAGCAGCGAACAACTCGCCCTGTATGGCTTGGGCATACACCCCATACAAACGCTGGACGGCCACGCCCAAGCCATGCTGACCACGGTGCAGCGGCTGTCTGAAGCACTGGAGCGCATCACCCAACTGGCGCAACGGCACGGGCTGGCCTTTGATGGCTCACCCGCTGCGCTGGACGCTCTGGCCACCCCCAGCACCCTGCCACAACTGGTACCCGGCAGCGCACACGACCCCAAAGTGCTGGAGCAGGCACGGCGGCTGGCGGCCTTTCCACTGGCCCACCGCACCATCGCCGACATTGACCAGATCCAACGCGCCCTGCACGCTGAAATTGAACGCTGGCACGAGGCGCTGGCGCGCTTACAACAAGCCACACAACGGCTGGGGTTGCCCTTCGATGCCACCGAACGCGCGGTCGAGGAAACCGCTGCGCTGGCGCGCATTGCCGCTGCCGCACCGCTGGGGTTGTTGGACGATCGCCACCCCGGCCTGGCGCAACCACGCGCGGCCGACTGGATTGCCCAAGTGCGCCAAACACTGCAATCTGAACGTGAAACCCGCATCGCGCTCAACCAAACTTTTTGGCTCGACCTGTTGCCACCACTGCCCGAGGTGCAAACCGCCATCGCCGCGTTGCGACGCGAAAACAACTGGCTGGCCAAACTCAACAAAGACTGGCGACGGGCCCGCCAGTTGCACGCCCGCGTGTGCAAAGAACCGCGCGACGTGCCCACGCACCAAATGGCCGAGGAACTGCTGCAACTCGCGCAATGGCTGGAATTGCGCGACCGTTTTGCGTTCGATCCCGAACTGCGCCAGCAACTTGGCCCCCTGTTCCACGGCTGGCAAACCCGCCCCGATGCACTGGAACAGCTGCACCAGTGGTACCAGTTCGCCCACACCACGCTGGCCAGTTGCCCCGGCTTGGGGGATACCACACCCATCACCACCTGGCCACGCGAGCGGCTGGCCGAACTGGCGGCACAAGCCCCAGCGTTACAAGCCGATGCCCAACAACTCATGCAAGCCGATGCCACCGTGCGCCAGATTCTGGGCATGAACGTGGCCGGGTTCCGACAAGGACGGCAACAGAACTGGCCCGAAGGGCTGGCACGGCTGCAAAAATCGGTACAAACCATTGCGAACGTGGGCGCTTTCTTTGCCCGCCACGCCGACAGCAGCCTCAGCCCACAAGCCGTGCTGGCTTTGCTGGAAACCCGTGCCGACTTGGCCAGCGCCGAAGCCGATCTGGCCTTGCTGCGCGAAGGCCGCCAGCACCTGCGCGATGCCGCTGGCGATACCCTGGCCCCAATGGCCGATCTGGCCACGGGGCCGTGGCCGCAAGCCTTGTCGGCACTGTTGACCGGGGCTACCCTCGTGGCCGACACCGCTGCACAAGCGCGCGCGTTTGGCTGTGCCAGCGCCCCCCTGCACATGGCCGAACAATTCGCCCGCACCAAACTGGCGCTGGACGATGCGTGGAGCGCCATCACACCCTACACCCCAGCCAGCGCGCATTGCACCCACTGGGACGACTGGCTGGCGCTGCCCCGCCAAGAGGCCATCCACGCAGAACAAGCCCTGCGCGCCTTGTTGCCCAGGGCACGGCCCGGTGTATCGGCGCAACAGGTGCTGGACGCACTGGGCGAAGAAGCCCAAGCCCACACCACACTGACCGTGCTGGCACACACCGAAGGCGTGGCACACGTGCTGGGCACGCACTTTGCGGGCCGCCAAACCCACATCGACCACCTGCAACGCCTGCACACTTGGGGCCAAGCCGTGTGCGCACTGCCACTGCCCACGCCACTGCGCCAAGGCTTGCTGTCGGCGCAAGCCCCCGACGTGCTGGCCACCGCCCAACGGCTGTACGGCCTCATCGACCAAGGCTGCCACCAAGCCCAGCAAGTGCTGCACGGCTTGGGGGCTTATGGCCGCTTTGAGTGGGCAGCTTGGCAACACGGCACCCGCGCACCCGCCGATACCGACACCCCCGACCGCCCCAGCGACCTGCGCGACCGCCTGGCCTTGGCGCTGGATGCCGCCGACAGCGTGCTGCCGTGGTCCAAATACCTGCTGACACGGCAACACGCCGAACAACTGGGGCTGCAAGATTTTGTGGAGGCCCTGGAACAACGCCGCTTGCCCGCCACCGAACTGGCCACCGCATTCGAATTTGCCGCCTACCAATCTATGGGCCGCCAAATTTACAAAAATCACCCCGAACTGGCCCAGTTCGACGGCTTTGCCCACGAAAAAATCCGCGAACACTACCGCCACCTCGATGCCGAAATCATCACCCTAACTGGGCAAGAATTTGCGCACGAAATCGCCGACCACACCCAACTGCCCGACGGTCAGCGTGGCACCAGCGCCAGTGATTACACCGAACTGCACCTGCTGCGCCGCGAGATGAGCAAACAGCGCCGCCACCTGCCCATCCGCCAACTGATGAAACGCGCTGGGCGCACCCTGCAAGCCCTCAAGCCCTGCTTTATGATGGGGCCGCAATCGGTGGCGCAGTACCTGGAACCCGGTGCGCTGGAATTTGATTTGGTGGTGATGGACGAGGCCTCGCAACTGCGGCCTGAAGACGCGCTGGGGGCCATTGCACGCGGCTCGCAACTCGTGGTGGTAGGCGACCCCAAACAACTGCCGCCCACCAACTTTTTTGAACGCATGCTCGACGACGACCTCGAAGACGAGGACGATGCCAGTGCCATCACGGGCATGGAAAGCATTTTGGACATCTGCCAGCAACTCTTTGCCCCGGTGCGCAGCCTGCGCTGGCACTACCGCTCGCAGCACGAGTCGCTGATCGCGTTCTCCAACCACCACTTCTACAAAAATCTGGTCATCTTTCCGTCACCGCAGGACGCGGGTGGCGAACTGGGCGTGCACTACCGCCACGTGGCCGATGGCGTGTACCAAGACCGCAAAAACCTGCGCGAAGCCGAACAAGTGGCCGACGCGGTGCTGGAACACATGCTGCGCCACCCCGACGCATCGCTGGGTGTGGTCGCCCTCAACCGCACCCAGCGCGACCTGCTGGAAGAACTCATCGACCAGAAACTGCGCAACTTCAGCGAAGGCGCGGCCTTCATGGCGCGCTGGGAAGCCGAAGGCTGGCCGTTCTTCGTCAAGAACCTGGAAAACGTGCAGGGCGACGAGCGCGACGTGATCTTCATCTCCACCACCTTCGGCAAAGCCCCCGGCAGCCAGAGCGTGCGGCAGGCGTTTGGCCCCATCAGCCGCGCCGACGGCTGGCGCAGGCTTAACGTGCTGTTCACACGCGCCAAACGCCGCATTGAATTGTTCACCTCCATGCAACCCGAGGACATCGTGCTGGACGACAAAACCCCGGTGGGCACCCGCGTGCTGCGCGACTACTTGGAATTCGCCCAACACGGCGTACTGGCCCGCACCGAAGTGACCCAACGCGAACCCGACAGCGACTTTGAAATTGCGGTGGCCAACGTCGTGCGCACACTGGGCTACGAGGTACAGCCTCAACTGGGCGTGGCCGGATTTTTCCTGGACATGGCGGTGCGCAACCCCAGCCGCTCCGGTGAATTCCTGGCCGCCATCGAATGCGATGGGGCCACCTACCACAGCGGCTTCTCGGTGCGCGACCGCGACCGCATCCGGCAAGAGATCCTGGAATCACTGGGCTGGCGCGGCAAGATCCACCGCATCTGGTCGACCGACTGGTTCTACAACCCCCGCCGCGAAACCGAACGGCTGCGCCAGTTCCTGGAACAACGCAGGCAGGACAGTTTGGCTGCACAACAACGGCAAACCACCAGCACCACCGAAACACCCTCAGCTTAAGCTGCGTTGAAACAAGAAGCAGCGTCACAAAGCCCAGTGGGCTGGACGCTGCACTTGGCCGGTTGTGGCGCAATTTACAGCATTCGGTACCGACAAGCGGTATGGCGTAGGCCAACAACAAAAAAGCACTTAGGCATTGCGCGCTAAGTGCTTTTTGTTTGGTGGGACGTGGGCGACTCGAACGCCCGACCTACGGATTAAAAGTCCGCCGGATGGTGTTTTCAGGTATATTCCGAAGTGTTGATTTACGAGGCACCTCCCCGCCGTCAAGGGGGAAAACCATCCCGCCATGTGTTGATTGGTGTGTGCCTCTGTGGATTCAACTTGCCTACAGATTGCCTACAGATTCAAGGACACCACCATCATGGCCACCACCGCCCCCACCAGTAACCGCGTCCGCCTGACCGCGGGACGTGTTGAATCCTTCGCTTGCCAGCCGGGTAAGCCCCAATCCTTCCTTTGGGACACCGAAGCCCCATCCTTACAAGTGCGTGTTACCCCGACGGGGCGCAAGACCTACGCATTTGAATCTCGCCTGCATGGCAAAACCCTCCGTGTGCCCATCGGCACCACACGGGAATGGGCGCTGGGGGATGCGCGCAAGCGTGCCAACGAGCTAAAGCAACTGGTGGACAACGGGCAAGACCCGCGGGAAGTGCAGCGCCAGCAACAGCAAGCCCAAGAGGCCAGCAAGCGCCAAAAAGCGGTAGAGGCCACCACCGTGGGGCAAGTGTGGGCCGAGTACCTGGAAGATCGCCGCCCGATATGGGGGGATCGTCACTATGCCGACCACCTCAAGATGGCCGATGCCGGGGGCAAGCCCGCCAAACGCGGCAAGGCCACCGGCAAGGATGGAGCTGCACCCGCCACGCTGCCCGGCCCCGTCCATGCGCTGCTGGGCTTGAAGCTGAAGGAACTCACGTCCGGCGTGATCGAAGCGTGGGCGGTAGAGCAAGCCAAGACCCGCCCCACCTACGCCCGTTTGTGCTGGCGTTGCCTGAAGGTGTTTCTTGGCTGGTGTGCCGAGCATCCGCGCTATGCCGGCGCCGTGCCATCCGAGAATCCAGCTAAGACAAAGAAAACGCGGGAAGCACTGGGCAAGCCCGTAGCCAAGACTGACGCACTGCTGAAGGAACAGCTTCCCGCATGGTTTGGAGCCGTACAACAGATTGAGAACCCCACTGTGTCGGCTTACCTGCTGGTGCTGCTATTGACCGGCGCGCGCCCCGGGGAAGTGCTGGGCTTGAAATGGGAGGATGTGAACACCCAGTGGCGGGGGTTGACCATCCGGGACAAGGTGGAAGGCCAGCGGGAAATTCCGCTTACACCCTACGTTCACCACCTGATAGCCGCCCTGCCCCGCCGTGGCGAATATGTGTTTGCCAGCTCACGCACGGATGGCCCCATTGCCACACCCACCAAACTGCACACAGCCGCGTGCCAAGTCGCTGGGGTTGACGTGACGCTGCACGGCTTGCGTAGATCGTTTGGCAGCTTGTCGGAGTGGCTGGAAATTCCGGCAGGCGTGGCCGCGCAAATCATGGGGCACAAACCCAGTGCAACGGCTGAGAAGCACTACCGCGTGCGCCCACTTGACCTACTGCGAGTGCATCACGAACGCATTGAAGGCTGGATTCTTGAACAGGCAGGGGTGCAGTTTGACCGCAACGCCACACCGGGCAAGCTGGCATTGGTGGCGTGATCGACCCCACCGAAGGGAGCAGCAAACGCCCGAAGGGTGCGAAGGGAGCACAAAAACAAGACTGCACCCTTCTGCACCCTTGGCGCTCCCTTCGGTAAAAGACCGCCCTAACACCCGGCCCCGCAAGGGGCTTTTTTGTGGCCGCTGGCGACACATCGGGGCACCTTGCACCACAGGCGGAAAAACGAGACGTTTCACCGCAACAACGGCCCGACGATAGGGGCATGAACACCACAACCCAAACCCTTACCCTCCCCGCCCCGCTGCATGAGGTGCTGCACGCCCTGAGCGAGTTGTCATACCCGATGGAGTGCCACATCAAGAACGAGGGCTGTACCGAGCTGGCTATCAAGCGCAACGTGACAGTGCCCGCGCTGCAAAGTCTGACCATCACCATGTGCAACCCGGCGGAATGGGTGTGGCTGGTGCAGCACGCAAATGAGATGTGCAAGCTGAACCCGGACACCCGTGGCAAGCCGCAACTGACGATTCAAGCCGAAAGCGTGCAGCGCGTGCCTAAAGTCTGGCCAGCCACCGCTGAGGACTTCCCCGCACGGGACACCTTGCAGACCGCTGGCGCGCTCAAGAACGAACTCAAGCGCCTGGTGGACACCGTGATCGACCCCGCGGGGCTGGCGCTGCTGGCCCGTTCGATCTTCGGTCAAGAGCAAGACCCACACGCCGCCCTTGAAACCCTTGCCGGGGCTATCCGCGCCGCCGTGCATGACATTGCTACAGCGGATGCAACGGTAAACCATGCCCGCAACCAACGCCGCCAGCAAGACGCACCGCTGCACGATGCCGCGCGCAAGGCGCAACGTGACCTGTTGCAAACCGTGGCATACCTGGAACGCCAGATTGAACACCGCCCCCGCGAACACGCCGAGAAATTGAAGGCCCTGCGCGCCGCCGCTGGCTTGACCGAAGCTGAAGCCTTGCGCGCCGTGCCCGCGCCCGATATCGGCGCCCTGGTGGCCGAATTGGCCGATGCCCGCGTGCGCTTGCAAGACGTGGCGCTGTACCTGGAGGACACCGACCACCATGCCCCGCCCGCATGGTTGAAGGTGGAAGGAGCCGCGCAATGACCCCCACCCCCATTGGCCGCGCCCCCGGTGCCAGCAACATCCGCGCCCATGCCGCCCGAATCACCCCCGCCGCGCTGGAATCGCTGCGTGACATTCTGGGCAACACCGAGTCAACCGATGCCGACCGCATCAACGCCGCCCGCGTGGTGCTGGACGTGGCCATGATGCAACCCGAACGGGCACCGTACACCATGCCCACCAGCGAAGGAGTGACGCCATGAACCAAGACCACGACAAGGCCCGCAATGAATTCTTTGCTTCGCAGATGGTTCGATCCGGCACCAGCGCCTTTGTCGCCGCCCAATACAACGCCGTAGACGCGCGCGTTTCAGCAACCGACCTGATGCAAGCAATGGACGGCATGGCCAGCGAGGTGCAAGCGGGTAGCACGGACAGCCTGGAGCAGGCACTGGTGAACCAATTTGCCACTTTGGCCGTGATGTTCGAGGCCCTTGCCGGACGCGCCAAAGCGCAAACCGACCTGAAGGCAATGGACACCCTGCTTCGGCTAAGTTTGAAGTGCCAGGCACAGGCCCGACAAACCGCCGAAAGCATAGGAAACCTGAAGAATCCCGCAACATTTATCAAAAATCAACAGGTAAACATGGCATCTGGCCCGCAACAGGTCAACAACGGGGTCAACTCTGGCCTGAGAAAATCAGAAAGTGCGCCAAACGAACTATTGAACGCAACCCATGAAAACCAACAGCCGCAGTGCCTGGACGCCCCAGAGGAGGCAAGAACAGTCGGAGCGCATCCGCGCCGCGAAGCCGTGGGAGCGGTCAACCGGGCCTAAGACCGAGGCAGGCAAGCGCGCATCATCACGCAACGCATGGAAGGGAGGCGTACGTCCGATGGTGCGTGAAATGGCCCGCACGGTACGCGCTACGCTGGAACGGGGGAAGGGGCTGCTGTGATCGCGCCTAAGTGGTGGCGATGGCCGACAATGGCCCTGTTCACCAGTCCGGGCAGAGAACCACCGCCTGCCCGATGCGAGGTGCCAGCGTCTATCCTCTTGGCACCTCGCTGGTGGACACCTTGTGCGCATAATGGAGTCGCTTCCCGCAACCGCTGGGCCGCCTCTCCCGTAGAGTCCCGGCGCGTAGCCCGATTCAGCGATGGAACGGAGTCAACGGGGGCCACGGGTGGGGCAACACGCACCGGGCGGATGGTGTAGGCCGATGCGCGTAGGCTGGGTCGCATCATTCTCGGCACCCAGCGCACCCCTGCCCACCACCTAAGCCCGGCCCCGTGCTGGGTTTTTTTGTGGGTGACGCTTGCGTTGCAAGGGTTCAACGTGAACGCAAAACTGCACCGACGATGCACGCGGGCCGGACATTGCTAAGATGGAGCAGCACCGGGCCGGTTAGGCGACAGTCCATCTTGGCCGGGCAAGTCTTTTCGGTGTCCACAGACGCGAGAGCGCCCGGTGCGCCGGGTATTGCCACTGTCAACACCCCGCCTGCTACCAACGCAAAATTGCACCCGTACCGCGTCTGAGACCGGCTCAATTTTGAGCGCGTCATGTCGGCAAGGGGTGTGAACAGTATTCACACCCTCGCAAGATGTGCCGAAGATCAGGGAAATTTTTCCGGCATCTATCGCGCCTGGTGCAGTTGCCGGATTTTTTCCCGGCTACTGGGCAAAGGGTAGGCAGATTGTGCCCGCCCATTGCAAGGGGGTCGCAAAACGCTACCCCCCTGTCAAATGGACAGACCCCGCCTGAGCCGATGGACTGGTGAAACACCACCCCACCAGCCAAAGGGTGTGAAGATTGTGCCCACCCTACAAATTTTTTGTAGGGCTGGCCTGTGCCTGCACGCACCTCATTTTTGAGGAGCGCCCCCGCTGGCGTGATGATCCAAAACCCGAAGCATCCCAGACCAACCGGCTATTGGCCGGGTGGTTCCGCTTGCGACCCAAAATTATCGGGTTGCAACTTTGCGACCGGCTTAAAGACAGTCACAGATTTGTGAGTGTCTTTTGGATACTCGCAAACGATGGCGCAAATTTGCTCCATCCACAGCCCGTGGACGAACCGCCCCGCCTTTTGCGACTTGCCCGTAAAAGCCCAACGTCCAAATTTTGGGTGTTCGACCCGGTGTCCGTCAAACGGATGTATCCCGGACATTGCGGACAACTTGTCCGGATTGATCCACGAACAGCGTTGCCGGACAAAATGGTTTACGGACAGTTTGACGGACAGAACCCAAAAACCGCCGCTGGCGCTGCATTGCTTGCCCAGTGGGGGATTGCCATTGCCGACGGTCAAACGTGGCACCACAGGCAGATTAAGGGCTTCTCTGGCCTTTGCGCTGTGTGATGTGGTGGCACCGCGCTACACGTATTGATGTTCCGCGAAGCGGGCAGGGCAAGACCCAGACTGATGGAGCTGGTTTGTTACGCAGTAACGAACGCTGTACGATGCTGTTACGCAGTAACGGAGACACCAACATGGCAAAGACAAGCGCGCAACGGCAACAGGCATACCGGGCAGGCAGGGCAAGGGCTGGCGACAACGGAGAGCTTCG
>JBLIZX010000048.1:0-4738 GCA_048860285.1 Macromonas sp.
TGCGGCTTTGAGCGCGTCGGCGTTGGGGTCGGGGTACAAGCGCAGCGCGTCGCCAGTGGCGGCGCGTATCGCTTCCAGCGCTTTGGGCGACGGGCCATAGGGGTGCTCGTTGGTGTTGAGCTTGACCAGGTTATCGAGCTTGGGCTGTTCGCCCGGAACGTAAGGGGTCAGGCCGTGAACGACGGCGCTCCAGAAGCGGCTCATGCGGTGGGTACGGTAGAAAAGGGGTGGTGGATGGTATCATGGGCTTCCATTTCTATGAGTGCCCAAGACATGCGTCAAGCCGACGTTACCCGCCACACGCTGGAGACCCAGATCACCGTTCGCGTCAATTTGGACGGCAGTGGCCAGTCCCGATTGCATACTGGGATTGGTTTTCTGGACCACATGATCGACCAGATTGCCCGTCATGGTCTGATCGATCTGGACGTTCAGTGTCAGGGTGATTTGCACATCGACGGCCACCACACGGTGGAGGATGTGGGCATCACCTTGGGCCAAGCCTTTGCCCAGGCGGTGGGCGACAAAAAAGGCATTCGCCGTTACGGCCATGCCTACGTGCCACTGGATGAGGCTTTGAGCCGCGTGGTGGTGGACTTTTCCGGTCGCCCAGGTTTGCACATGAACGTGCAATTCACCAGCGGCATGATCGGCCAGTTGGACACGCAGCTGGTGTACGAATTCTTCCAAGGCTTCGTCAACCACGCGGGTGTAACGTTGCACATTGACAACCTCAAAGGTGTCAACGCCCACCACCAGTGCGAGACCATCTTCAAGGCTTTTGCACGCGCGCTGCGCGCCGCGCTGGAGCTTGATCCGCGCCAAGCGGGTGTCATTCCTTCGACCAAAGGTTCGCTGTAAGGGCCGTGTGCCTTTGCACCTTCTTGTTTTCGTGACTGTACGGACTTGTTACCGATGAACCGACAAACCGTGGCCGTGGTGGACTATGGCATGGGCAATTTGCGCTCGGTGGCGCAGGCGGTGATCCATGCCGCCACTGCGGTAGACCATGTGGACGTGGTGGTCACGTCCGACCCGCAGGTGGTGCGGGACGCGCACCGCGTGGTGCTGCCTGGCCAAGGGGCCATGCCCGACTGCATGGCCGAACTGGCCCGCAGCGGCCTGAAAGACGCGGTGCTGCACGCCGCTGCGCACAAGCCGCTGTTTGGGGTGTGTGTGGGCATGCAGATGTTGCTGGACCACAGCGAAGAGGGTGACACCCCTGGTCTCGGTCTGATTCCGGGCGAGGTGGTCAAGTTTCGCTTAGAAGGGCAGACCCAACCCGATGGCAGCCGCTACAAAGTGCCGCAAATGGGGTGGAACCAAGTGTTCCACGACTTGGGCCGTGGCCCAGCACACCCGATGTGGGCCGGCATTGCCGATGGCAGCTATTTCTATTTCGTGCACAGCTTCTACGCCCGCCCGACCAACCCAGCGCACAGCGTGGGGGAGTCCGACTACGGCCAGCGTTTTACGTGCGCAGTAGCGCGCGATAACCTGTTTGCCACCCAATTTCACCCCGAAAAAAGCGCCGACCAAGGGTTGGCGCTGTACCGCAATTTTCTGCACTGGAACCCCTGAGCGGGGGACTGGTTGTTTCGTTTCCACCTCTGTAAATTTTTTGCACAGTCATGCTCCTGATTCCTGCCATTGACTTGAAAGACGGCCAATGCGTGCGCCTGAAACAAGGCGACATGGACCAATCCACGGTATTTGGTGAAGACCCGGCCGCTATGGCACGCAATTGGGTCAACAAAGGCGCACGGCGGGTGCACTTGGTGGACTTGAACGGCGCTTTTGCGGGCAAACCGAAAAACGAAGGGGCCATCCGTGCCATCCTCAGAGAGGTGGGCAGCGAGGTGGATGTGCAACTCGGTGGTGGTATTCGCGATCTTGATACGATTGAACGTTACCTCGATGCGGGTTTGCGCTACGTGATCATCGGTACCGCAGCGGTCAAAAACCCTGGCTTTTTGCAAGACGCTTGCAGCGCCTTTGGTGGCCACATCATCGTGGGTCTGGATGCCAAAGACGGCAAGGTGGCTACCGATGGTTGGAGCAAGCTCACGGGCCACAACGTGGTCGATCTGGGCAAAAAGTTCGAGGACTACGGTGTCGAGTCCATCATCTACACCGACATTGGTCGCGACGGTATGCTCTCTGGCATCAACATCGAGGCCACGGTCAAGCTGGCACAGGCGTTGACCATTCCCGTCATTGCCTCGGGCGGTTTGTCCAACCTTGAAGACATTCGCCAGTTGTGTGCGGTGGAGGACGAGGGTGTGGAAGGCGTGATCTGTGGTCGCTCCATTTACAGCGGTGACTTGGACTTTGAAGCGGCTCAGCGACTGGCCGACGAGCTCAACGGTTGATGCCTGCACTGGCCACCTGTACCCCCGAGACTTTGGGGGCATTGCCTTGCTACCGCGTGTGCTTGCCGCAGGGGGATCATCTGCTGGTGGCAGCACATGGCGGGCAGGTGTTGCAGTGGCATGCCGCAGGGCGGGATCGTCTGTTTTTGAGCCCCAACAGCATGTTGGACGGCCAAGCTCCGGTGCGTGGGGGCGTGCCGGTGTGTTGGCCCCAGTTCAACCAGCGTGGCACGTTGCCCAAACACGGTTTTGTCCGCACTTTGCCGTGGCAACAAGTGTCGTTCCAAGGCACTGAAACGCAAGCCGAATTGGTGTTGGCCTTGCACGACAGCACCGCCACCCGCGCTCACTGGCCCCATGCGTTTGAACTGCGGTTGGTGCTGTGCTTGACACCGGGCCAGCTGCGCATGACCCTGCAAGCACACAACACGGGCGCGCAGGCGTGGGCTTTTACCGGTGCTTTGCACACCTACCTCGCGGTGCAGAACATCACCCAAACGGCATTGACGGGCTTGCACGGGCAGCCGGAGTGGGATGCTGTGCTCAACACACACCAGACCGCCACGGCGACGCAAACCTTTGCGGGCGAGTTTGACCGTGTGTATGCTGCTCCTTCTGGCACACTGCACTTGCAGGACGGCCCCTACGCCTTGCGTATCGAGCACAGCCCCGAGTGGGCCAACGTGGTGGTCTGGAACCCCGGCGCAGACAAATGTGCCGCATTGCCCGACATGCCTGCCCACGGTGAATGCCGTATGCTGTGCGTGGAAGCCGCACAGGTATTTCATCCTGTCCAAGTGGCACCCGGTGCCCGGTGGCAGGGCTGGCAACAACTGACTGTGGCCTGAACGGCCACCCACACTTTGTACCCATGTTAGCCAAACGCATCATTCCCTGTCTGGACGTTACCGGTGGCCGCGTGGTCAAGGGTGTCAACTTTGTCGAACTGCGCGATGCCGGTGATCCGGTGGAGATTGCCGCCCGCTACAACGAGCAGGGTGCCGACGAACTGACTTTTTTGGACATCACCGCTACCAGCGATGGCCGCGACGTGATTCTGCACATCATTGAGGCCGTGGCTTCTCAGGTGTTCATTCCGCTGACCGTGGGCGGGGGCGTGCGCACCGTGGACGACGTGCGTCGCTTGCTCAATGCCGGTGCCGACAAGGTCAGCTTCAACTCCGCCGCCATTGCCAACCCGCACGTCATTCGCGACGCTTCGGCCCGTTATGGTGCGCAGTGCATTGTGGTGGCCATTGATGCCAAGCGCCGCACACCTGAAGACGAACAACGCCCCGGTGCCAATGGCTTGCCCTTAGGGCCGGGTTGGGACGTGTACAGCCACGGTGGTCGCAAAAACGTGGGGCTGGATGCCGTGACTTGGGCGCGCCAGATGGCCGAACACGGTGCGGGTGAAATTCTGTTGACCAGCATGGACCGCGACGGCACCAAGTCTGGCTTCGACTTGGCCCTGACCCGTGCCGTGAGCGATGCGATCGCCATTCCGGTGATTGCGTCGGGCGGCGTGGGTAACCTTGATCACTTGGCCGATGGTGTGCAACAAGGCGGTGCCGACGCGGTGTTGGCCGCCAGCATTTTTCATTACGGCGAATACACCATTGCCCAGGCCAAGCAGCGCATGGCCGAGCGTGGTATTCCGGTGCGCCTGTGAACGGGAGGACGACCATGGATTGGTTGGATCAGATCAAGTGGGACGACAAAGGCTTGGTGCCGGTGATTGCCCAAGAAGCCAGCACGGGCGATGTGCTGATGTTTGCTTGGATGAACCGCGAAGCCTTACAAAAAACCGCCGAACTGGGGCGGGCGGTGTACTTCAGCCGGTCGCGCAACAAACTTTGGTTCAAGGGCGAAGAATCGGGCCACGTGCAAACCGTGCACGATATTCGCTTGGATTGCGACAACGACGTGGTGTTGCTCAAAATCACACAGCAGGGCCACGAGCCTGGCATTGCCTGCCACACCGGGAGGCACAGTTGTTTTTACCAGCGCCTGGATACCAACGCTACCAACGCCGTGCCTGTGTGGCACAGTGTGGATCCTGTGCTCAAAGACCCTGAAAGTATCTACCAATGACCGTTGCCACCACCGACACCCTCAACCGATTGGCCGCTGTGCTCGACAGCCGTAAGCCCGCCAACGGTGGCGACCCGGAAAAAAGCTATGTCGCGCGCTTGTTGCACAAAGGCCCCGACGCATTTTTGAAGAAAGTGGCCGAAGAAGCGGGTGAGGCCATCATGGCCGCCAAGGACTTGCAACATGGCCACGGTACCCCGCAAGCCCTGGTGGGCGAAGTGGCCGATCTGTGGTTCCACTGCATGGTCGCATTGGCCCATTTTGGTCTGAGT